>JBKGUS010000406.1:0-5557 GCA_046462295.1 Thermoleophilaceae bacterium
ACGCTTCGGGACCACGCGGCGCGGATCGGTTCGCCAGGGCGCGCTCGTGTCGGGGCAGACCCTGACGAACCGGCCGCACCCGTCCTGTTCGACCGGTCGCACGCCGGTTCCCGGCCTCTATCTCGGCGGCGGGGCGGTGCACCCGGGTGTGCCGGGCACGCTCGGCGGCGGGTACAACGCCGCGGCGACGGTGGCCGAGGACCTGGGCCTAGCCTTCCAGCCATGCACGTGACGCTGGCCCAGGTCGCGCCGCGTCCCCGCGATGTGCGGGCGAACCTCGCCGGGGCGCGCGAGCTGATCCACGCGAGCGCGGGAAGCGACCTCGTGGTGCTGCCCGAGCTGTTCCTGCCGGGATATGAGCTCCACGACGTCGAGGAGCTGGCGGTCGACGCGGACGGGTCCGAGGTGGGCGAGCTGCGCGAGGCGGCGCGCGACGCAGGCGCCGGCGTCGTGGTGGGCCTCGCGGAACGGGTGGGCGGCGCGGTGGCGAACAGCGCGGTCTGCATCGACTCCTCCGGCGAGCTCGCGGGCGTCTATCGCAAGACGCACCCGTTCGGCGAGGAGCGCGAGGCCTACGCCGCGGGTGAGGAGCTCGTGACGGTGGAGCTGGGCGGCCGCGTCCTGGGCCTGATGATCTGCTTCGACATGGAGTTCCCCGAGGGGGCCCGCGCGCTCGCCGAGCGCGGTGCCGACCTGCTCGTCACGATCTCCGCGAACTCACCGCCGTTCGAGCTCGACCACGACGTGTTCGCGCGTGCCCGCGCGCTCGAGAACGGGCTGCCCCATGTCTACGTCAACCGCGTAGGCGAGGAGGACGGCCTCCGGTTCAGCGGCGGCTCGCTCGCGCTCGACCCCGACGCACGCGTCCTGGCCGAAGCAGGCCCGGAGGAGGAGCGGGTCCTCACCGCGGAGATCGGGCCGGCGGGCCGGCGCGATTCGCGGACGCGCTACCGCGAGCTGCTGCGCGGCGAGCTGTACTAGCGGTTGACTACCCGCCCCTGGGCGCGCGCGCCCCTCGGGCAAGTCCGCCGCCTGAGCGCCATTCGCCCTTACGCTCTCGCCATGGACATGCCTCGCCCCCGTCTCGACCTGATCGCCTTCGCGCTCGCGCTCGGGTTGGTGGCCTGGCCCGCGATCGGCTTCGTCCACGACCAAAAACGGGGCCGCGGCGATCATGTGCGCGATGTGTCTCGCCGGGCTCGTCGCCGGACGGATGGTCGGCGTCCCCGGCAGGGTGCTGCTCCCCGTCGCCTTCGGCCTCATGCTGGTCCTGGGGATGATCTGGATCGATTCTCCGGTCGGCCCGCGGAAGACGAGCGCGCTCGCGCACGCGATCGTGGGCGCGCTGGCTGGATGGGCTCTCGTCGTGGCGCTTCGCAATCGGATCCGCGGCCCGCTGCGGGTGGCTTTCCTGGCGCTCTCGGCGGTGATCGTCCTCACGCTCGTCTGGGAGCTCGGCGAGTACGCGGGGGACCGGCTCTTGGATACGGCCCTGCAACCGAGCACGCGCGACTCGGCGGAGGACATCCTCTTCGGCACCGCCGGCGGCCTGGCCGGGATCGCATTCGGCGGCGGCGTCGCGTTGTTGCGGCGGGCGGATTGACGCCCACCGCCGGCACCCGGCTGGCCCTCGGGGCGATGGCGATGTCCGTCTTCGTCATCGCCAACGACGGCACTCCTCGGGTCGCCGATCTTCGCCGGGTTCTCGGTGCTCGGCGGGGCCGCTCAGAGCGACGTGTGGCTGATCCTCTGCCGCGCGCGGCATCGGCAGCCGGGCCGTTCGCGCGACGCCATCGGCGGCGACGTCGTGGTCCTCGCGGTGCACTACCCCGACGGCACGTGCCGCCTGAGCCAGTCGCGCAGCCGGCCTCGATCCCGAAGCGGCGAGGCGGGCGGCGGCGGGAGCTGCTCCCCCGCCAGGATCGCGGCTGGAGCCTCCTCCAGCATCCAGTCGGCGTAGCCGCCGGCGAGCGCTCGCGCCGCGGCGATCCCGGCGCTCAGCGGCTCACGGCCCGGTCCACGCGGCCCGTGGGCGTCCGAGGCCAGGACGTGCGCCGCACGCTCCGTCACGAGCGAGCGGGCGAGCTCGCCCGAGCGCGACCCGCCTGGACGCGGCAGCAGCGCGTCGGCGGTTATCTGAAGGAGCACGCCTCTGCGCACGAGCTCGGAAAGCCGGGCAGGATCGCTTTGGAAGGTCGGGTTTCGCTCGGGGTGCGCCAGCAGGATGCGGTAGCCGCGAACGCTGAGCTCAAATACCTGTGTCTCGAAGCTCGTCGGCAGCGGCCCGTAGGGCGCTTCGAGGAGGATGTCCTTGCCGCGCTGCCCGTAGGACGAGAGTCGCAAATACTCGTCGGTGGCCTCTAGCGCGCGGACGACATCGAGCTCGGACGCAGGGACCACCTCCAAGTCGATCCCGGAGGCCTGCAGCGTCGCCGCCAGCTCTCTGCACCGCCTCGCTATCTCGTCGGTGCGTACGTCGGGATAGTCGTCCCGCAGGTGGGGTGTGGCGGCCACGGTGCGCACGCCGGCGGCGGTCAGCTGCCAGGCGAGCTCCAGAGCGTCGTCAGTCGTCTCCGCGCCGTCGTCGATTCCGGGAAGGATGTGGCAGTGGAGGTCGATCACTCCGCGCCGATGCTATGGCCCACCCTGAGACGGAACGATCCTAGGGCCTAGCGCGATCGCGCGGCGCGGGCGGCGCCGGGGTGCGGGCGGCACCGTTTCCGTCTGGTGGTGACGGGTCCGCGGGCCGCTCCGACGACTCGTATGCGTGGCCATACCCGTAGCCATATCCGTATGCGCTGCGATCGGCCTTGAACGCATTGACCACCACCCCGAGGGTGGGAGCGTCAAGGTGCTCGAGCTGCTTCCTGAGCTGCGCCACGGACTCGCGCGTGCTCTTCCCGAGCCGAGTCACCACGATGACGCCGCTGACCTCGCGGATCAGCGGAATCGCGTCGGACACGACGGACGTCGGCGGCGTGTCGACGACGACCAGGTCGTAGCGTTCCTCCGCCTCCCGCAGCACGGTGCGCATGCGCTCGGAATCGATGAGGTCGACCGGGTTGGGGGGAAGCGGCCCGGCCACGACCACGTCCATCATCCGATCCGGTGCGCGTCCGCCAGGGTGCGTCGGGACCATCACAGACTGGACCACCTCGGCAAACTCCACCTGTCCGGCGAGAACGGTGCTGAGGCCGGGTGCCCCGCCCAGATGGTCTGCCGACGCCGCCAGGCTCGGGTGCCTCAGGTCCGATTCCATCAGAAGGACTCGGGTGCCGGTGCCCGCTGCTGCCAGCGCGAGGTTCCACGACACAGTGCTCTTGCCGTCGCCGGGCGCCGCTGAGGTGACGAGCACCGACCGCACGGGTCGATCGACGCTGAAGTAGCGCAGATTCGCGCGCAACATCCGGAAAGCTTCCTGCTCGCCGATCGGAAGGCTGTGGTCCTGAGCGGGCCCTCCGCGGGCGAGGGCGCGGCTCTCCGGGATGGAGGCGAGCATGGGTCGTTCGAAGAGGTCCTCGAACTCCTTGGGGTCTCGCACACGCCGGTCGAGGCGCTCGAACAGGAACGCGAGCCCGACGCCCAGCAGGAGACCCAGGACGATCCCAAGCGCCACGTTCCGCACCGTGTCGGGCGAGGACGGCGAGTCGGGAATCTGTGCGCGCTGGACGAGCTCCGCGTTGCCCGTCTGAAGGGACGTGAGGATCTGGAGCTGTTCAGCCCGCTCGCGGATGGACCGTCCACGCGGTCCGGCCATCTCGGCCGGCGTCAAGGCGTCGAGCTGGCTCTGGACCAGCTGCTGCGCCTCCCGGACCTTCGAGCGGTCGGCCTCCCGGCGAAACTCGATGTACTGCTCCGCGAAGGTATTCGCCAGCTGCGCCGCGAACCGCGGATCGGGGTCGGTGGCCTCCACAGACGCCACATCGGATTGGCCCTCGGCGGCGACCCCGACCTTGTCCGAGACGTCCTCAGCGGTCAGGTTGCCGGGCACCGTCCGCGCCGTTCGCGCCGCCACTGCGTCCAGTGAGACGAGCTTGATGTTCGTGGCGGCCTCGCGGTCGGGGTCCCCGGAAGGTTGCAGGAAGGTGGATCCGAAGAGTTTCTGGTCGAGAGCAGGATCGCGGAAGAGGAGCGAGGCATCGGCGCTGTACTGCTTCTCCTGGATCAAGGAGAAGACCAGCGCAGAGAGTGGTACGCCGATCACGCAGACGAGTAGGACCGGGAGCCGACGCCGCAAAACCGTCAGAGAGGTCCTCAGGGAGAGCGCTTGGTCGCGATCGTTATTCATGAAGAGCCCGCTCAGACGCGGTATCGGGCCGAAGTGGCATCTGGGCGTCGCCCCAGCACCACCCGCCACAAAGCGGGGAGCTTAGCTCAGAAACCGACCCCCGACGCTAGCCTTGTGCGGACGTGAAGGTCCTGCACGTGGTCGGGACGCGGCCCAACTTCATGAAGATCGCACCGGTGATGGCCGCCCTCGACGGTCGGCCCGGCGTGGAGCAGCGTCTGGTTCACACCGCACAGCACTACGACCGTGGCATGTCGGGCGTGTTCTTCGAGGAGATGGACCTTCCTCACCCGGATCACTTCCTCGGGGTCGGCTCCGGCACGCATGGCGCGCAGGCCGCGAAGGTGATCGTCGGCGTCGAAGGGGTCGTGATCGAAGAGCGGCCGGACGTGGTCGTCGTGCCGGGGGACGTTAACTCGACCATGGGTGCAGCGATCGCGGCCGCCAAGCTCGAGGTCCCGGTAGCGCATCTCGAGGCGGGCCTGCGCAGCTACGACAGGTCCATGCCCGAAGAGCACAACCGGGTCATCGCCGATCACCTCGCCGAACTACTGCTCACACCCAGCCGAGACGCCGACGCCAATCTGGCCGCGGAGGGGATCTCAGGTGAGCGAGTCAGCTTTGTCGGCAACGTCATGATCGACTCGCTTCGCCAGTACGAGGCCCGTGCTCGGGAACTGGATGTGGCTCGCCGCGACCTCGGTGTTCAGGACCATCTCCTCGTGACACTCCACCGGCCTAGCCTTGCCGACCAGGCCGAGCGCCTCCTCGAGGTGATGCAGGTGATCGAGAAGATCGCCGAGGATCGCCCGGTCATCTTTCCCGTCCATCCGCGGACTCGCACGAAGCTCGACGAGCAGGGCTGGCGGGGACGAGGGGTGTACCTGCTCGAGCCTCAGGGATACATCCGGTTCCTGTCGCTCATGGTGGGAGCCTCCGCCGTGCTGACCGACTCGGGCGGCATCCAGGAGGAGACGACCGTGCTCGGCGTGCCGTGCTTCACGCTCCGGACCACCACCGAGCGTCCGATCACGGTCAGCGAAGGCACCAACCGCGTGCTGGGCACGGGGGCGGAGGCCCTCGCTCGCTTCGGGGAGCTGCTTCCGTCCGCGCAGCCCGGTCCAGGCCGGGAGATCGAGGGCTGGGACGGACAGGCGGCGCTGCGGGCCGCCGATGCGTTGCTCGACAGGTTCGGCGACTCCGAGCTCGCCGGCACCCCGCGGCTCGAGAGGACGGCCTGAGCCGTGCGCCAGCTCGTCCAGGACCTCC
>JBKGUS010000407.1:0-7035 GCA_046462295.1 Thermoleophilaceae bacterium
CGCGGCTACGCGCTCGAGCACGTCGCCCATCTCGAAGACGAGACCGTCGGCATCGGCGCGGTCGACGTGGAGGAGTCGGGCTGAGTAGAGCCCGGCCGCCGCGCCGTCGACGGGCGCGCTCAGCCCGCGAGCACCGCCGCCGGCATCAGCGCGTACTCCAGGAAGAAGAGGAGCCAGACCCGCATGTAGAAGCGAGTGAGGCCTTCGTGATCGCTGAGGTCGCCCCGCAGCGCCCAGGCCCAGAGGACCGCGAGCGCGACCAGATGTCCAGCGACGAGAACCCACGGTTGCGCCTCGGGCACCGTGAGCGGCCCAAGCACGGCCATGCCGAGGTAGCCGGCGCTCAACGCCGCAAGCCCTATCCGCACCGCACGGCGCCGCCCGAGCCGGACGGTGAAGGTCGCGATACCGAACTGACGGTCCCCCTTCGCGTCGGGCACGTCCTTGAGCACGGCGATCGCGAGCGAGAACGGAAGGACGAACAACGTCAGGGCAATGATCGGCGCCGGCAGGGCGCTCACTTCGGCGCGGCCGCCGAGCGAGGCCGCGAAGTGCATGTAGACGCCCACATTCACCACGACGGCGCGCACTATCGAGATGCTCGCGGCGGCGAGCGCCGGGAACCGCTTTAGCCGAAGCGGCGGCGACGAGTACGCGGTGCCGATCGCCATCGCGGTGACGACCGCGACGAGCTCCACCCATCCCTGCGTAAGGGCGAGGACCGTCGCGGCCGCTCCGCTCGCGGCGACGATCCCGCGCGCTTGGCTGATGCTCAGGTCGCCGGCGGCGATCGGCAGGCCCGGCTTGTTGATCCGGTCGATGTCGACGTCCTCGAGCTGGTTGAGGCCGACGATGTAGACGTTCACCAGCGCACCTGCGATGAGCGTGAGTCCCAGGTCACCGAGCCCGTCGCCGAGCGCCAGTGCCGGCAGCTCGGACGCCGCGAGCACGTAGATCCCGAGGATGCTCGCGCCGGTGGCGATCAGCGTGTGCGGACGCGAGAAGCGCCAGAGAACGGATGCGGCGCTCCCAGGCCGGGACGCGGCGCGCACGGCGAGACCGCGGACGCCCGCGCTCACGGGCTAGGACCTCCGGCGAGCGCGCCGGGCGCGGAGGTTGAGCGCCACGCCGATCGGCAAGAACATTGCGGCTGCGACCGACCCGAGCGCGAAGCGAGCGGCGAATCGCATGCGCCCTGCGAGCGTCAGCGGCGCGCCGCGGTCCTCGGCCGGCGACGAGGACCCAAGCGGCGACGCTCCCGGCACGGGCTTGTGGCCGGCGATGGCCAGCCCGTACGGTGCGCCGCCGTCGCCCTGCCAGGGGGCCTTGAGGTACGCGGTCGCGACGATCTCGAAGCCCGCGCGCTCGAACCAGTCCCGATACTGGGCCGCCGTGGGGAAGAGCATCCACGCCTCCGCAAGCCACCGGACGATGCGGCCTGGAGGCGGGAGCGGGCCCACGACCAGCGCGATGCCGCCGGGACGGACCACTCGGTAGGCCTCTGCGATAGCACGCTGGGGCTCCGGCCAGTACTCGATGCTGCCGCACGACACGTAGCGGTCGAAGGAATCGGTCTCGAACGGCAGCCGCTCGGCATCCCCCAGAACCCGGGTGCAGCGCGCGAGCGCCGGCTTGCGTCCGGCACGGTGGAGCTGGTCGGGGCTCTGGTCGAGCATCGTCACCGACGCCGCATCGACGTGCTCGACGATTCCCTCGGTCGAGAAACCGGTGCCGGCTCCTACGTCCAGCAAGCGCAGGTGTGGGTTGCCGAGGCGGGCGGGCTCCAGCGCGGCAGTGCGCATCCCGGGAGTCCAGAACAACGGATTGACCCAGCGGTCGTAAAGCGGGGACAGCACCCGGTAGAACCAGTAGGCCTCTCGCTTGTGCTGGATGAACCGCATGGCTCGATGACCGCCGACCACCTCGACGCCTGGCTACCCGCCGACACGATACGCACGCAGCACCGGCGTGTTTCCACCGCCCCTGCCCACCGGCTGTGGGAATGCGCGCGCACCGTAAGGCTCTGCGACACCCGAACCCTCGGGCACCTCGTGCGCTGGAGGATCCCGGGGACGGACGCCCGCTCGACGTTCGACCAGCTGCTGCGCGACTATCCGTTCACGCTCCTGGAGGAGGGCGAGCATCTGATCGTGTCGGGCCTGTGCGGGCGGATCTGGACCCTCGCGCGCGACTACCCCCGACTCGGAGCGCCAGCCGCCTTCCGCGACTGGCGCCAGCCCGGCACCGTCCGCGTCCTGATCGCGCACTGGCTCGAGCCGCTCGCGGACGGCCGGACGGAGATCGTCTCCGAAGCGCGCGTGGCGGCCGTGGACCGCGCAGCCGCCCTACGGCTTCGAGCGCTCTGGGTCGTCGTCGGCCCGTTCGACCACCTGGTCGGCGCAGAGGGCCTCACGGTGGCGGTTCGCCGCGCAGAGGGTCACTGAGGCAGGCCGCCGGCGTGCCCCGCTCCAGACCGGCGAGCGGCGACTCCCCCTCGAAGACCGTCCGCGTCCCGCGACTCACCCGCATGCGCAACCGACCGGCCAGGAACTGCCGGGAGCGCATGTCCACCCGCCCGGACGTGACATCGGGGACCGGAAGCACGTGCGGCGCCACGTCTCGGGCGTCGCCCTCGACCTCGACGCCATGACGCGGCGAGCGCGCCCAAACCGTCCATCGGCGATCGGTCGCTCGCACGCGCACGCGCGCCAGCGGCGGCGAGAACCGCAGGACCTGCGTACCGAGGCGCACGACGACAGCCGTCGGCGGCACCACCCGCCCCGCAAGAGCCAGGCGTCCGCCCGCGAACGCGACCGTGACGTCGTCTGCAGGGAAGGCGCCGGCGTGGCCCCACCACCAGTGCCCGGCGAAGCGGGGGCCCCAATTCTTCTCGGCGTATGCCGTCGCGCCGTCCAGGGGCACAACCCGCCCGCCGACGCACGCCTGCCCCTCCACCTGAGCAGCCAGGACCACGGGGTGCCAGTACTGGCCGAGGCCCGGCACGGCATGAGCCGGGCCGAGCGCACCGAAGACCGGCCGAGGCCAGAGAACGGAGGACCGCGTTCGCAGCTCGATCCAGGTGTCGTCCCCGAGATGGGCGTGAAGGCTCTCCGTCGAGGCGTTCACGATTCCCGCAGCCCGGACGCCGAAGCCGTCGCGCCGACCGGCCGCCGGAGCGATGACCGCGTGGCGAACGAAGCCACCGGGGTGAGCGGCGAAAGCCACCGTGGCCCAGGGACCCTCTGGCCCCCGGCAGACGCCGCAGAGGAGAACGATCACCGAGCCGGCCGTCGCGTCGACGATTCGCCAGTAGTAGCCCTCCATCGCGCTGCCATGAGCGCGCGCCGGATCGCCGAACGGCAGGTCCGCCCCGGAGTGGCGATAGGCGTCGAGGAGGCGGCGCAACACCACCCGTACCTAGCACGCCGGGCGAGGTTTGGGCGTGCACGCCAAACAACCCCAATCGGATGGCAATGGGTGTCTGGGGCGTATAGTCGGCCGCCCGGGTCCGGACCGCATCGGCGGTGCCTGGCTCACTGAACCAGCCGCGAAGGACTGGCGACCGTCCGTCTTGCGGGCACAACGACACCGTCCCGATGTACCGCGCGCCGGCGCGCGCCAGCTGGAGAGCTTGCGTCGCTCGCGGAGATCGCGTTGACCGCGGCGCTCGCACGCGCGTTGGCGATCGCCGCGGGGGCGGGCGAGCTGCTGCTGCGTCCCGCCGCGCTCCTGTCCCGGTCACAAGGGCAGGGCGCCGTGCTGCGCGAGCGCGCCCACCGGCCCTGGGTGCTGCCGAGCGAGCCGTGGCTGATGGCACAGACCTGGGAGGACCTGCTGTTCGCGCACTGGCCGGTGGCGCCCTAGCGGCTGCGTCCGCTGCTCCCCGAGACCATCCCGCTCGACGTGCATGAGGGAAGCGCTTGGGTCGGCGTCACGCCCTTCCGGGTGTCGGCGTTCCGGCTGCGCGGCGTGCCGCACCTGCCGGGAGTCACTGCGTTCCCCGAGCTGAACGTGCGCACCTACACGACCATCGACGGGAAGCCCGGGATCTGGTTCATGAGCCTGGACGCGGCCAGCGCCCTCGCGGTCATGGGAGCGCGGCGCACCTACCGGCTGCCCTACTTCCAGGCGCGCATGGAGTGCAGCGCGCGCGACGGCTGGATCGAGTACCGCAGCCGGCGGGTGTCGAGCGACGGCGAGCCCGCGGAGCTCACCGGCCGCTACCGTCCGACCGGCCCTGAGGCACCCGCGGCCCCCGGGTCGCTCGAACACTGGCTCACCGAGCGCTACTGCCTCTTCACCCTGGACGCGCGGGGCGACGTGCTGCGCGCGGACATCCATCACCCACCCTGGTCACTCCGTGCCGCCGAGGCCGCGTTCGAGCTCAACACGATGGCCGAGTCGTACGGAATCGATCTCAACGCGCCTCCTGCTCTGACGCACTTCGCCAGCCGCCAGGACGTGCTCATCTGGCCGCTGGCCGCGGCTACTTCAGCCTCGACTTGAAGAACCTCCGCGTCGCCTGGTCCGCCGCGCCCACGATCCCGACGTGCTCGGCCTCCGGGTAGGTCAGGTACCTGACCCTGTTCCTTCGCGCGCGCAGCTCGCTGTCGAGCTGGTCCGTCAAGGGCGGGGGGACCGTCGTGTCGGTCAGGCCCTGCGCCAGCAGGATCGGCACGGCGATCTTCAGATCGGGGTTCTGCTGTGCGAGGCGCATGTTCAGCGGATCCAGGTCGGCGCCGGGCCGCACCAGGTCGGCGGGTGCGATGCCCCCGAACGCCGACGGCCCGTTGAGCGCCGCGAGGCAGAGCTTGTCGACCTGCGGCAACAGCGCGAGCGCGCGGTCTGACGCGATCTGGCTCGGCTTGATCTGCGGATAGACGGACGAGACGCCGCGCAGGACCAGCGCGGCCAGGCCGGAGAGGCCGCTCGGGGTCGTGAAGCTCGGCAGCGTCCGGCTGAGGAGATCCAGGTGGGAGGCGGGCGCATAGGCCGCGACTCCACGCAGGCGCAGCTCGGGCGCCCGCTTCGGCGCGAGCGCGGCTGCGAAGAGCGCGGCGTGCCCGCCCTGGGAGTGGCCTGCGATCACATAGCGGCGGGCGAGGCGGCCGTCGAGTTGGCGTGAGGCGCGCACGATGTCCACGACCCCGCGTCCCTCCGAGCGGCCGACGAGATAGGGGTGAACGCCCGGCGTGCCGAGCCCCTCGTAGTCGGTGTTGGCGATCGCGTAGCCGGCCTTGAGCCAGGCGCCGAACTGCGGGGCCGCGTAGGCGGTGTAGGGACCATCCGGATCGCGCGAGGGCGCGCACGAGTCCGCGATGCCGGAGGTGCCGTGCGCCCAGCTGACGACCGGCCAGCCGCGCTTCGGCGGCTTGGCCTTCGGGAGCATCACGAAGCCGGACACCCCGATCGCCTTCCCGCGCAGACTGGTCGAGCGGTAGAGGAGCGTCCAGGTCCGGCTCGCCTGCGGCAGCGGGTTCTCGACCCTGCGCGCCCAGATCAGGTCGCCGCGCTCGAACGACTTCAGGTTCGCCGGTGGCTTGTACAGCTTCAGGCCGGGGGGAGCCTTCGGCACCTTGGCGACGGCGGCGGGGGCCGCCGCCACCAGGGCGACGACGCAGAGCATTGCGATGCGGGCCATGGGAGACATTCTCCATCAGCGCCGCCAGCTCGTTGCACCGGCGTCCGTTAGAGGCCGCCGTGCCGGGTAGCAGCAGGACAGACGCTGCGGTGCCCAGCTCTAAAGCGGCGGAACCGGCTCCCCGGACCCTCACGGGGACGGGGACCGGGGCCGCTCACCACGATCTTCATCCGAGGGGCCCGCCTGACACGGGCCCCCCGGATGGCATCTCCTACTTCGTCCAGTGCCGCGCCGAGCGGTTCTTCGCCCCCTTCGGCGCCGGAATGCCGTACTCATGTTCCCCTCCCCAGAAGGACGTGGCTAGTGGGCACAGCTCACCGCCCGCCAGCCTTCCAGGGCGCGACCGGACCAATCCGGTTTGGGTTCCCGTACAACTCCGGGCCATGCCCGCGTCGGAGGCAACGATCGTCGAAGCCGGTGGGCGCGACCTGCGCGTGTCGAGCCCCGATCGCGTGATCTTCCCCGAGACCGACGGCACGGCCGCGGTCACGAAGCTCGACGTCGTCAAGTACTACCTGGCCGTCGAGGACGGCATCATGCGGGCGCTCGCACGCCGGCCGACCACGCTCGAGCGCTGGCCGAAGGGCGTGCACCCGGGGATCGTCGTCTCGACCCGCGAGAAGGGTGGCGGCGACGCCTTCTTCCAGAAGCGCGTCCCGAAGGGCGCCCCGGACTACGTGGAGACCGCGCGGATCGAGTTCCCGTCGGGTCGCCACGCCGACGAGATCTGCCCCACCGAGGTGGCGGTGGTCGGGTGGTGCGCCCAGATGGGCACGATCACGTTCCATCCGTGGCCGGTCCGCGGCGACGACGTCGACCATCCCGACGAGCTCCGCATCGACCTCGACCCGCAGCCCGGCACGGACTTCGAGGACGCCGTGCGCGTCGCCGCCGAGGCCCGAACGCTCCTCGGTGAGCTCGGCTACACCGGCTTCCCGAAGACCTCGGGCGGCAGGGGCGTCCATATCTACATCCGGATCGAGCCGCGCTGGACCTTCACGGACGTCCGCCACGCCGCGATCGCCTTCGGGCGTGAGCTCGAGCGGCGCCTGCCGGGTGAGGTGACGACGAAGTGGTGGAAGGAGGAGCGCGGCGAGCGCATCTTCATCGACTACAACCAGAACGCCCGCGACCGCACCATCGCCTCCGCCTACAGCGTGCGGCCGAAGCCAGGTGCGCCAGTGTCCGCGCCGGTCACCTGGGACGAGCTCGGGGAGGTGCAGCCCGAGGACTTCACGGTCGCGACGATGCCTGCGCGCTTCGCCGAGGTCGGCGACCGGCATGCCGCGATCGACGACGCAGCCCACTCGCTGCAGCCGCTGCTCGACATGTACGAGCGCGACGAGGAGGGCGACATGCCCTACCCGCCCGACTACCCGAAGATGCCGGGGGAG
>JBKGUS010000408.1:0-10918 GCA_046462295.1 Thermoleophilaceae bacterium
TGGCGGAGGTTCAACACCTCCGGCGCGGTCACCGGCGTGCTGTTCGGGGTGATCAGCTCGATCGCGCTCGTGATCATCAGCCCAACGGTGTGGCCAGGGCCGGACTCCGAGGGCGGCATGCTGTCGTTCTACGACCTGGCCAACCCGGGCATCATCTCGGTGCCGCTCGGGTTCATCGGCTGCTGGCTGGGCACGGTCCTGACCCGCGAGGAGATCGCGGAGCGCAGCTTCGACGAGCTGTACGTGCGCTCCGAGACGGGCCTCGGCGCCGAGACCGGCACCGGCCTGACGCTGACGGGCCGCCGGGGCGCGCCGCGCACCGCGGCGACGGCCGCCACCACGACGACTCCCCATCCGTAAGTCCCCTCTCGGGAAGGAGACGGGCGCCCGGGTTCCATGGCCCGGGCGCCCGGTACCTTGCGCAGACCATGAGCGCCACCTTGCTCGTCCTCCAGCACATCGCCTGCGAGCCGCCGGCGGCGTTCGAGGAGGAGCTCCTCGAACGTGGCCTTGACCTGGTGCGGGTCGAGCTCGACGAGAACGAGGCGATCCCCGGCCGCGACGACTTTGCGGGCATCGTGGTGGCCCGTGTCCCCGCACATTCCATCGGGTAGAAAGAGAGCTATGGAAGCCACCACGAAGCCCTCCAGCGAACAGGTCGAGAAGGAGCTCGGCGAGCTCCTCGACCGGGAGACCTTCGACCCGCCGGCGGATTTCCGCGACAGGGCGCTGATCGCCGACGACTCGGTGCACCAGGAGGCGGCGCGCGACGCGGAGGCGTGGTGGGCGAAGCAGGCCGAGGCGCTCGACTGGTTCGACAAGTGGGACACGGTGCTCGACGAGTCCGAGGCTCCGTTCTACAAGTGGTTCACGGGCGGGAAGCTGAACGCGTCGCACAACGCGCTCGACCGCCATGTCGAGGCGGGCCGCGGCGACCGCGTTGCGTTCCACTGGCGCGGGGAGGAGGGCGAGGAGCGCGATGTCACCTACGCCGACCTCCTGCGCGACGTCAAGCGCCTCGCGAACGTGCTCAAGGAGCGCGGCATCGAGCCCGGCGACGTCGTCGGGATCTATCTGCCCATGATCCCCGAGGTGGCAGTCGCGATGCTCGCCTGCGCGCGCATCGGCGCCCCGCACAACGTCGTGTTCGGCGGCTTCTCGCCGGACGCCGTGAAGGAGCGCATGGAGTTCTCCGAGGCGAAGGCGCTCATCACGGTCGACCAGGCTCGCCGCAAGGGCAAGGCGGCCGACATCAAGCCGGCCGTGGACGCGTTCCTCGACGACGTGCCGTCGATCGAGACGGTCGTGGTGGTGCGGAACACGCGCGCCGACGTCGACATGCAGGACGGCCGCGACATCTTCTACGACGAGGCGATCGAGGCGGCGTCGGAGGACTCGCCGGCGGAGCCGCTCGACGCCGAGCACCCGCTGTACGTGCTCTACACGTCCGGGTCCACCGCCAAGCCGAAGGGGATCCTGCACACGACGGGCGGCTACCTGACCGGCGTCGCGTGGACGACGAAGCATGTGTTCGACCTCAGGCCCGACGAGGACGTGTACTGGTGCTCGGCCGACGTCGGCTGGGTCACCGGCCATTCGTACATCGTGTACGGGCCGCTGATGAACGGCGTGACCTCGGTGATGTACGAGGGCGCGCCCGACTACCCGGCGAAGGACATCTGGTGGGAGCTCTGCGCGCGCTACGGCGTGACGGTGTTCTACACGGCGCCGACGGCGATCCGCGCCTGCATGAAGTGGGGCGTGGAGGAGCCCAACAAGCACGATCTGTCGGCGCTCCGCCTCCTGGGCACCGTCGGCGAGCCCATCAACCCGAAAGCATGGCTCTGGTACTGGAAGGTGATCGGCGGCGAGCGCTGCCCGGTCGTCGACACCTGGTGGCAGACGGAGACGGGCCACATCATGGTCTCGCCGCTCCCGGGCCTGACGCCCGCGAAGCCCGGCTCCGCGACGAAGCCGCTGCCCGGCATCGATGCGATCGTGCTCGACGAGGAGGGCAACGAGGTGGAGAACGGGGAGCAGGGACTGCTGGCGCTGCAGCGCCCCTGGCCCGGGATGCTGCGCACGCTCTACAAGGACCCGGAGCGCTTCAAGGAGACCTACTTCTCGAAGTGGGACGAGAGCAAGTACTACGTCGGCGACGCGGCGCGCAAGGACGAGGACGGCTACATCTGGGTGATCGGCCGCGCGGACGACGCCGTCAACGTCTCCGGCCACCTGCTCTCGACGGCGGAGGTGGAGTCGGCGATCGTGTCGCACCCGAAGGTGGCGGAGGCCGCTGTGATCGGGATGAGCGACGAGGACACCGGCCAGGCGATCTGCGCGTTCGTGATCCTCGAGGGCGACCTCGAAGGGAGCGAGGAGCTCGAGCAGGAGGTCCGCGAGCAGGTGGCTCGGCGGATCGGCAAGCTCGCCCGCCCGAAGCGCATCATCTGGACGGCGGACGTGCCGAAGACACGCTCCGGCAAGATCATGCGACGGCTCCTCCGTGACATCGCGGAGGGCCGCGAGCTGGGCGACGTTACAACGCTGCGCGAGCCCGGCGTGATGAAGGACCTCGAGGCCAAGTTCGCCGACTCCGAGTAGATCCGCGCGCAGCCGGCCGAGCCGGCTGCTTGCGGCTAGTCTGCCGCCGCATGCGCTACCTCATCACCGGCGGGGCCGGGTACATCGGCTCGCGGCTCGTGGACCTGCTGTCCCGCCGCGAGGACACCGAGAAGATCGTCATCTGCGACCTCGCTCCGCCGGCGGCCTACCGGCCGAAGACCGAGTTCGAGCGCGTCGACGTGCGCGACCGCGACGCCGTGCGGGCCACGCTGGACCGCTCCGGCGCCGACGCCCTGATCCATCTCGCCTTCATCCTCAACCCGTCGCATGACGAGCACTTCATGTACGACGTCGACGTGAACGGCACGCACAACGTGCTCGAGGCGGCCGCCGCGGCAGGCACGGGGCAGGTGCTGGTGGCCTCGTCCTCCACCGCCTACGGAGCGTTCCCCGACAACCCCGTGCCGCTCACCGAGGACGACCCGGTGCGCGGCGTGCCGGCGTTCGCCTACGCGCGCGACAAGACGGAATCGGACCGGATCTGCCAGTTGTGGGCTGCCGCGCACCCCGATCGCGTGATGACGATCGTGCGGCCGTGCATCGTCTTCGGCCCGAGCGTCGACAACTACTTGGTGCGGCTCTGGACCAAGGCGCCCTTCTCTCCGGACGCGGGGCAGCTCGACAACCCGATCCAGTTCGTGCACGAGGACGACGTGGTCGAGGCGATGTCGGCGCTGCTCCTGGGCCGCCATGGGGGCGCGTTCAACGTGGCCGGCGACGGCCTCATGACGCTGCGCGAGTGCTCCGAGATCATCGGGTCGCCGATCAAGAAGATGCCGTTGCGGGCCTACCGCGGCCTGGCGCGCACGATGTGGGCCGCCCGCCTGTCCGAGGCGCCGCCCGGTCAGATCGAGTTCGCGCTGCACCCGTGGGTGGTGTCGAACGAGAAGCTGAAGCGGACGGCCGGCTGGAGCCCCCGCTACACGAGCCGCGAGACGTTCGAGATCACGATGCGCACGCACGGCAAGCTGCCGCCGGCGAAGTCGCCGACCGGGGGGCCGGCCGCCGCGACCGCGGTGTCGGCCTAGGGCCGGCCAAAGGCCCACCGGACCACTGCTACGCTGGCACCTGACCGACCCTCCCGGGCCGTTAGCTCAGCTGGGAGAGCGCCGGCTCGACAAGCCGGAGGTCACTGGTTCGAGCCCAGTACGGCCCATCCCCGGAAGCCCTGCGATGCCGCTCTATCTATCGAGGTTCAGCTACACGCCGGAGACTTGGGCCCGTCTGATCGGCAACCCAGAGGACCGCCGAAAGGCCGCCCAGTCGTACATCGAGTCGGTCGGCGGGAAGCTTCACGGGTTCTGGTACGCCTTCGGCACGCACGACGGCTACAACCTTTGGGAGGCCCCCGACAACGTCTCCATGGCCGCAGTGGCGCTGGCGATCAGTGGAGGCGGTGCGCTCAGCTCGTTCGAGACGACGGTCCTCTTGACCGTCGACGAAACGATCGATGCGCTGCGCATGGTCGAGCAAGTCCAGTACCGAGCTCCCGGCGCGTAGCCGCGCTCTAGCCGGGGCGCCCGGCGGCCGAGCCCTCCACGAGCGCGCACATCAGGGCGACCGCATCGCCGTCGGCCAGCTCCTGCTCGCGGGTCAGCGACCGCCAAGTCGGCACCTACACCGCATGGCCGATTGCCGCGCGCGTCCGGCGCGCTGCCCTCCCGCGCAGGCCGCGGCCGGCCATCAGGATGTCCTGGATGGCGCCGAGGTAGCCGTAGAAGCTGCCCAGCAGGCGGTGGACGATCGGGACGAGGGGCTCGTCGCGCAGCAGGCTCGTGTACATCTCCTCGGTGCGTCCGTAGAACGCGTAGAGCTCACGCAGCGCGGTCTCGGTGCGCTCCCTTGGGTCCTCGATCGCGGCCCAGGCGCGCGGGTCCGGCGGCGGGTTTGCCGCGCGCCAGTGCGACGAGCAGGCTCCGAACAGCGCCTCCTCGTCCGGGAAGTGGCGGTAGACCGTCGAGCGCCGCACACCCGCACGCTCGGCGACCGCGCTGATCGAGGTCCGTGCGGGGCCGAGCTCCTGGTGCAGCGCGACTGCGCTCTCGGTGATCCGCCTGCGCGTCTGCTCCTCGAGCTCGGCGCGCCGCTTCATCCGGTATGGGCGTGTTTGATCGGACATGGCTGTCCCGTGAATATTGACATACGCCGCGGTCGCGGTTACGCTTTCGCGCGACACTACTGTCCAACGAAAGAGAGGCGAAGCAGATGGAAGCAACATCCGCAGGCGCGACGATCATCGGACCCACGGACGCGAAGGAGGGCTTCCTTGGGAGCATCGGTGTCCGCTTCATGATCGACGGGGCCGAAGCGGACGAGCGGTTTTCGCTCGTCGAGCATCCGATGTCGCCGCGCGCGCTCGCCGCGCCGCTGCACCTGCACACGCGCGAGGACGAGTACAGCTACGTTCTCGAGGGCCGCATGGGCGCGCTGCTCGGCGACGACGTCGTCGAAGCCGGGCCGGGCGACCTGGTCTTCAAGCCGCGCAACCAGTGGCACACGTTCTGGAACGCCGGCGACGAGCCCTGCCGGATCCTCGAGATCATTTCGCCGGCCGGTTTCGAGCGCTTCTTCCGCGAGCTCTCCGACATGGGCGGCGTGACCCAGGCGGAGGAAGAGGCGCTCGCACAGCTCAACGAGCGCTACGGCCTCGAAATGCGGCCGGAGACGGTTCCCGATCTCCTCGAGCGCTTCGGGCTGCGGCTGGGCGAACCGCTCTCGGGCGGTTGGACGCCCCCGGCGTCCTAGTCCGACCAGCCGCAGCTGCACAGCCGGACCGGACTGGAACCCGCCTTCCAGGGGGCGGATACTTGGCGGTGATGTCGCAGGACGATGCCGCCACGATCCGTCGCGCCTACGAGGTCTGGAACGAGTCCGGTCCGGCTGCCGTCATCGACCGGTTCTGGGCTGAGGACGGCGTCTATCGAGAGGGGCCCGGTTGGCCCGGCGCCGGCGTCTTCCGCGGGAGCGACGCTGCGCTCGAGCGCATGCAGAGCCTCGTGGACCTGGCCGGGCCGATCCAGGTAGCCATCGATGACCTGATCGAGCTCGACGACGGCCGGCTCGTGGTCTGCGTTCGCAACGTCGCACAGACCGCCGGGAGCGAGACGCCGTACACGCAGAGCTTCGCCGTGGTGCATCGCCTTCGGGACGGGCTCATCGTCGAGGCCGACTACTACCTCGACCGCGCTGCCGCCCTCGATGCCGTGGGCCTGCGGGAGTAGCGGATGTCCCAGGACAACGTCGCGATCGTCCGCGCCTCCTGGGAGGCGTGGCGCCGCGGCGACATGGCGGCTCTCTTCGAGTTCTACGACCCCGACGTCGAGTGGGACATGCGCCACTCCTACGTCCCGGGCATGGGCGTCTACCACGGCCATGACGGCATCCGGGAGTTCTTTCGCGAGTGGCGCGCCTTCTTCGCCGAGCACGACGCCGAGCCCGAGCAGTTCGTGGCCGCCGACGACGACGTGATGGTCCGCGTCAGGCAAGGTGGCCGCGGTCGCTCCAGCACGGTCTACGTCGAGATGCCGGCTTACTGGGCGGTGTACCGACTCCGCGATGGCCGCGCGGTGCGTGTCGAGATCTACCGCGACGAGGCCGAGGCTCTTGCAGCGATAGGTATGCGCGAGTAGGCGCTCCCCAGCGTTTCGCTTCCCGGAGCCGAGCAGCCCATTCGAGTTCGTCCGGCAATCGAGTTTGCGCGGCCCGCCCGGGCAAGCGAAAGCATGACTTCACGCGAATCCGAGGACGAGGATCGCGAGCTGGAGCGCGAGCGCGAGCGGTATCGCCGGGCCGCCCTCGACGCCCTCGGCCAGCTGGAATGGTGCATTGAATACCTCTACGAGCAGCGCAGGACGGAGATCGCCCGCGCCCTCGCCCGAAACAGAAGCCGGATCATCGAGCGCGCCCGCCTCTAGGCGCAAGCGAGCCCCCGAACGGGTGTTCACAGATGTGCGCCGTGCTCCCGGGCTCGTCGTCAAGGGCGGCGCTCGCTGCGCGGCCTGCCCTCACTCGTCCCCGGGGTCCTCGCCCTCCACCTCGGTCACGCGGAAGTTGCGGTCCAGCTCCACCTCGACCTGGCCGCCGCGCTGCAGCACGCCCACCTCGTAGCGGCCACCGGATTCGCGCTCCACGCCGATCACTTCGCCCGGGCCGACCTCCGCGAACGCGGCCCTCACGGCTCGGACCCGCGCGGCGCCGCGGGCTTCGTCGGGAGCCAGCGTCCCGGCCGGGCCGTACTCCTCGTCGAGGCCCAGAAGGTCGAGGCTCTTGCTGAGGCTCACCTGGACCATCGACCCGTCGGGACGGACCACGTCGACCTCCCACTTGTCGCCGTCCCGCCGCGGCACCTGGCTCACGCCGTCGCCGACCGCATCGAGCGCGGCAACCTCCGCACGCCCCTTGTGATTGCAGGCGCGGGAAACGGCAAGCGGCGGTCGCTAGCGCCCCAGCAGCGCCTCGAAGCGCTCGCGGCTCCGCTCCAGATCCTGCCTGTCCGGCTCCGGGTTGCCTCGGGGGCGGGTGTTGCGCCAGGTCGGCAGCGGCTCAGACTGAGACCGCGGCTTCGGCGTCTTCTCCACCCGGCTCTCCGGGCGGCGATCGGTCTTGGTCGCCATCGGGGCGAATCCTCCCTCCGCGGGGATCGAGTCCTCTCTCGGTCGAGCCTTCCGGATCGGGCGAAGGCGAAACGTCAGGTAGCGTCCCGGCCGTGCTGGGCCTGCTGTACGACGTGCACGGCAACCTGCCCGCGCTCGAGGCGGTGCTGGCGGACTGTCCGGCCGAGCGCTTCCTCCTCGGCGGCGACTACGCCACATTCGGCGCCTGGCCGGTGGAGACGGTCGGCCGCCTCCGGGAGCTCGACGCCGAGTGGATCCGCGGGAACGTCGACCGCTGGCTCATGGACGCACACGACGCCCCCGAGCCGATGCAGCCGCTGATCGAGCGCTCCCGCGAGATGGCCGGCGAGGAGCTCTGTCGCGAGCTCGCCGCCCTGCCCGAGACCACCACCCGCGCGGGCACCCTCTTCTGCCACGCCTCGCCACTCTCCGACATGGACAGCTTCTATCCCGACCCGCAGGACAGCGACGCCGAGCGGCTGATGGGAGTCGAGGCCGAACGGGTGGTCTTCGGGCACACGCACCTCCAATTCGAGCGCTCCGGGCCGGGCGGCATCGAGCTCGTCAACCCGGGCAGCGTGGGCATGCCGCTCGACGGCGACCACCGCGCCGCCTACGCGCTGCTGCACGACGACGGCGCGATCGAGCTGCGGCGGGTCGAGTACGACTGGCGCGCTTCGGTTCGCAAGGTGCGCGAGAAAGTCGGCGACCTGCCCGCCGACCGCATCGAACAGTCCCGCTTCGACGTGCGCTGATGCTACGGTCACGCACGGTGCGCCTCTCCAGCGTCATCGCGCCGCGCGAACATGAGTTCTTCGACCTGTTCGAGGAGGCGGGAGGGAACATCCTGCGCGCCACCGGGCTGCTGGAGGAGATGCTGCGGGACTTCCCTGAGAAGAGCGCGCTCGCGCGCGACATCCTCATCTGCGAGCAGGACGGCGACCGGATCACGCACGACATCATCCAGCGCCTCAACCAGACCTTCGTCACCCCGATCGACCGCGAGGACATCTACGAGATGGCCGGCGCGCTCGACGACGTGGTCGACTACACCGAGGAGGTCGCGGACTACCTCGG
The DNA here is from genome assembly GCA_046462295.1 of Thermoleophilaceae bacterium. Lineage (GTDB taxonomy): Bacteria > Actinomycetota > Thermoleophilia > Solirubrobacterales > Thermoleophilaceae > JACVRW01. The sequence continues at coordinate 8,316 of JBKGUS010000408.1, forward strand.
GCTCTACAAGATCGAGGCGCCGATGGCGCAGGCGCAGGAGCTCGCAAAGGTGCTGCACGCCTGCGGGCGCCAGATCTCCGAGGCCATGCCGCGCCTGCGCGGCTTCAAGGACATCTCCCACTACACGGTGGAGATCAACCGGCTCGAGAACGACGGCGACCGGATCACGCGCGAGGCGATCGCATCGCTGTTCGACAACGGCATCGACCCGATGGTCGTGATCCGCTGGAAGGACATCTTCGAGCGCCTCGAGGAGGCGATCGACGCCAGCGAGCACGTGGCGAACATCCTCGAGGGCATCGTCATCAAGAACTCCTGAGTTGGGTACGCAACCCTGATGGAGGGCGAGCTCCTCACCGTCATCATCGTCGTGGCGACCGCCCTCGCGTTCGACTTCACGAACGGCTTCCACGACACCGCCAACGTCGTCGCCACCTCCATCTCCACGCGCGCGATGGCACCGCGCATCGCGGTCGGCTACGCCGCGATCCTCAACTTCGTGGGCGCTTTCATCTCCCTGGAGGTGGCGGCGACCGTCGCGAGCGACGTGGTTGACCCCGGCTCGATCTCGTTGCTCGTCGTCTTCGGCGGCCTGGTCGGGGCGATCGCCTGGAACCTCATCACCTGGTACTTCGGGCTGCCGTCGAGCTCGTCCCACGCACTCATCGGGGGGATCGTCGGGGCGATGCTGGTGGCCAAGGGGCCGGACTCGATCTTCTTCGGGGAGGGGATCCTCGGGAAGGTGATGATCCCCGCGCTCGTCGCGCCGACGCTCGCGTTCGCGGTGGGCGGCATCTCGATCCTCGTGCTCTACCGGATCGTGGGCAGGCTGCGTCCCACGCCGGTGACGAAGGGCTTCCGCGGCGGCCAGGTCGTGTCCGGCGGCCTGCTCGCGCTGGCGCACGGCACCAACGACGCCCAGAAGACGATGGGCGTGATCGCGCTGGCGCTCGTGGCCTACGGCTCGCTTCCGGCCGGCGACCCCACGCCTCCGTTCTGGGTGGTCGTCTCCGCGGCCGCCGCCATCGCGCTCGGCACCTACGCCGGCGGCTGGCGCATCATCAAGACGATGGGGAGCCGCATCCACAAGATGGACTCCGCCCAGGGCTTCGCCGCACAGGGCGCCGGCGCCGCGGTGATCCTGGCGTCCTCGCACGGCGGCTTCCCGCTCTCGACGACGCACACGATCTCGGGCGCCGTGATCGGCTCGGGCGCCGCCAAGCGGCTCTCCGCGGTGCGCTGGGGAGTGGCCGGCAACATCGTCGCCGCGTGGGTCTTCACGCTGCCCGCCGCGGCGGGGATCGGTGCCCTGACCTACGGGATCACGCGCATGTTCGGCACGGGCGCGGCGGGCCCGGTGATCGTGTCGATCGCGATCCTGGCCGGCTCGTTCTACCTGTTCGCGAAACGCGCCCGGCAGACCGTGGCCGCGCCGGCGGCGTCCGAGGCATGAGCTTCGCCTCGATAGTCGACTGGGACGCCCTGCTCACGGTCGTGTGGGCATCGGTCGCCGCCGGAATCGGCGTGACGGCCTCCTACGGGCTCGTGATCCTGGGCGTCACGCGCGCGGTGGACCTGAGCCGCGACGGCCGCGTGGGGGAGGCCGTGCTGTTCGGCGTCGTGGGCGTGGCCGGGGTCGTGACGGTGATCGCGGCGATCGTGTTCGGGATCGTCGTGCTCAGCGAGTAGCCGACTCGGCCAGCCGGTCGATCTCGTCCTCGCTGTTCCAGGCACCGGTCGACGCGCGCACGTAGGGCGTGCGGGGCAGGTTGCGGACCACGAACGCCTCGCCGCGCAGGCGGGCCACCTCGGCCTCGGGATCGGGGTGTCGCCACGACACGAGCGTGGAGTCGCCGCGCGGCGCCACGCGGTCGCCGAGGCGGTCCGCCAGCCGCGTGGCCAGCTCGCGGGCGCGCGCGTGCACGGCGTCGAGCCCCGGCTGCTCCAGCACGTCGAGCGCGGCGATCGCCCAGTCGACGTGGTGCGGGGCGGGGAACCCGATGCTGAAACGCCGGGCGTCCGGGTGGAGCGGAAGGTCGAACGGACGCGAGCTGTCGGCCAGCACGCCGTAGTTGGGCCAGGGGGAGGGGAGCGAGTCGGCGAGCTCCCCGCGCGCGTAGAGGTAGCCGATCCCGTTGGGGCCGCAGAGCCACTTCTGGCCGGAGGCGGCGTAGAAGTCGCAGCCGAGGTCGGCGGCGCTGGTGGGCACGGCGCCGAGGCCCTGCGCGCCGTCGAGGAGGACGAGGGCGTCCGTTGCGGCGAGGGCGGCGCCGTCGACCAGGGCGCCGGTCTTCCACGACACGTGCGAGCAGGCCACCAGCTTGGTCTCGGGCCTGACCTCGCCGGCGAGCTCCTTGAACGGGACCACGCGCACGTTCACGCCGCGGCGGTCGCGCAGGGCGGCGAGCGGGGCCAGCACGCCGGGGTGCTCCTCGTCGCTGGTGAGCACCGCGTCGCCGCGACCGAGGTCGAGCGCGTTCAGCACCGCGTTCACGCCGTCGGTGGTGGAGCCCGTGAGCGCGAGCTCCGCGCTCTCGCAGCCGAGCAGGGCGGCGATGCGCGCGCGCAGGTGGTCGATGCGCTCGGCGTTCTCCTCGAAGTGG
>JBKGUS010000409.1:0-2590 GCA_046462295.1 Thermoleophilaceae bacterium
GAGGAGGTCGCGAACTGGGATCGCCTCTGGGCCGAGGAGGATGAGGACGGCGACGACCTCGACGCCGAGCTCGGGAGCCTGCGCTGGCGAGTCCAGCGAGACCTCGTGCAACGCCGTTTTGGCTCGTTCGAAGGGCTGCAGGTGATCGAGATCGGCGCCGGACGCAGCACCAACGCTCTCATGTATGCGATGCATGGCGCCAAGGCGACCGTGCTCGATCGCTCGCGCGTTGCGCTGGACCAATCACGCCGGCGCTTCGCGCGACACGGCCTGGACGTGCAGACCGTCGAGCGTGATCTCTTCGAGCTTCCCGCCGACTTGCAGGACCGCTTCGATGTCGCTATGTCCTTTGGTCTTTGCGAGCACTTCATCGAGCACCGCCGCCAACGAGTGGTCGCAGCCCATGTCGAGTTGATCAAGCCGGGCGGTCTCGCCGTGGTCAATGTCCCGAACCGGCTCTCTCCGCCCTACCGGGCCTGGATGGCGTGGCAGAAGCGCCGCGGTCGGTGGCAGCTGGGCACCGAAATCCCCTTCTCCGGCACAGAGTTGAGCGACCTGGCCAAGCTGGGAGGCGGCGTGCCGCTCCGCCCGGTCTACATCGGCGGTCTCGGGACGCTGATCAACCACGGCCTCAACTCCGCGCTCAGGCGGCTGGGAGTACGCCCCCTTCCGGTGCCACAGGTACAGGTCCCGGTCCTGGACTACCTTGCGTACGATCTCTTGCTGCCGGTTGTCCGGCCCCAGGAACGCGCCACCCGCCGCTGAAGCCTCGGCATGGGGCCGCTATGGATTCTCGACCACGCCGAGATCTCCGGCGGCGGGCAGCGATTCGCCTTGCGTCTGGCGCGCCACGCCGCCGAGCAAGGGCAGATCGAGGTCCGGGTGGTGTGCCCGGCCGACAGCGCGCTGGCGGTCTGGTGCCGTGAGGCCGGCCTGACGGTCGCGGATGCGGACTTCCCCGCATTCGAGCCGGCAGCCGGGCCGCGCATGGCCAGAGCGCTGCTGCGCTGCCGGGGCCTCCTCGCTGCCGCACAGCCGGAAACGGTCATCGTCGCCAACTCCGCTCGCGTGCAGGCGTACCTGTTCGGGGCGTCTCGGGTTGGTCGCGCCCGGCCGCGGGTCGTCAACCTCATGCACGAGCAGGACAGCGCGCGCCGACTCTCGGCACGGTTCGCCTACCGCCGCTTCGGCTCGCTGCTCGTGATCGGCGAGGCCGCGGCGGCCGCCTATCGCGAGCGGATCCCGGGCCTCGCCGTCCGCGAGGCGAACAACTTCCTGCTCGAGGAGGAGCTCGCCAGCTTCGAGGCCTTGCGGCGCGAGCGCCCCACCGCGACCGGGGCAGTCGTGCTCGGCACGCTCGGGCGGATGATCCCCGAGAAGGGGTTGGTGGAGCTCGTGGAGGAGCTCGCAGCGGACACTGTGCGGCCACTGTGGCAGAGGTTGGTCGTGGCCGCGTTCGCGCAAGACGAGGCCTACGAGCGCAAGCTGCGTTCCCGGATCGAGGCGCTCGGCCTGGGCACCGTCGTGGAAGTTGTAGGGCCCCGCCCGGCCGCCGAGCTGCTAGCGGAGGTGGACGCGCTGATGGTGCCCTCGACAGGTTACGAAGCGCAGCCGACGGTCATCATCGAGGCGCTCGGAGCCGGCGTGCCGGTGATCGTTCGCTCCGCGCTCTGGTCGTCTGCCTTCGAGAGCCTGCCGATGCTCGGCTACCACTCGAGTAACGAGCTCGCGGCCGCGCTCAGGCGCCTGCCGCTCGATCCCGCGCCCATCTCGGCAATCGCACTCCGCTTTGGGCCGGAGCAGTTCATGGCAGCGCTCCAGTCCGCGTGAGGACGGTCAACGGTCGCGACTACGGCGCGGCCCTGTGATCGCTGTAGCTCGCCACGACCGTTTCGAGCGACGAGTCGATTGAAATCCGCCGGGAGTTCTCCGCGAACCATCGCGCGGTCGATTCGCGCAGCGCGAGGCCGCGCGTGCTGACGCGCACGATGGCCTCCGCAAGATCCGCGGGCTCTGCCGTCGCGGCCACGGTGCCGTTTACCCCCTCTTCGATCAGCTCCACCGCCGCGTTGTCGGGAGCAGCCACGACCACGCTCGGCGTCCCCTTCGACGCCGCCTCGACCACCACCATTCCGTAACCCTCCCGCCGTGAAGGCAGGACGTTGCAGAGCGCCGCCTGCATCGCTCGGTCGACCTCATCGTGGGCCACGAAGCCGGGCGTCGCGACGACCCCCTCGAGTCCGTTCGCCCGCGCGGCCTCGACAACGGCCGCCCGCTCTGGCCCGTCGCCGAGAATGAGCCCTCGCAAGTCGGGCAGGCTATGCCGTGCGAGAGCTATGGCGGCCACGAGCGTCGGAGCCTGCTTCTCCGGAATCAGTCGACCGACGAACACGGCCGTGGGAGCGCCCGTCACGGCGGACGCGCTCGGCGTCGCGAGCTCGCCCGTGTACATCCCCTCCAGCACGGTGACCGTTCCCCGAATGCCCCCCTCCTGGAGCCGGCGGGCGTGCAGCCTGGAGAAGCTGAAGGCCTGCTGGGGGATGCGAAAACAGAGCGTCTGCACCGCCTCGCCGAGCCGACCGCCCACCGG
>JBKGUS010000410.1:0-5429 GCA_046462295.1 Thermoleophilaceae bacterium
CGGTGGCCGCGAATCTCGGCCTCGTCGCGCACGCCGCCGAGCGACATGCGCACGAACTCGCGCCCGGTCGCGCGGGCGATCGACTCGCCGATCGACGTCTTGCCCGTGCCGGGCGGGCCGATCAGGGTGAGGATCGCGCCACTGCGCTTGTCCTCCTCGATTCCCCGCTCGAGGCGCAGCTTGCGCACGGCGATGTACTCGACGATGCGGTCCTTCACGTCCTCGAGGCCGGCGTGGTCGGCGTCGAGCACCTCACGCGCGTGCACGGGATCGAGGCGCTCCTCGGAGCGCTCGCCCCACGGCACGGCGATCAGCCAGTCGAGGTACGAGCGGATCATCGAGGCCTCGCCGCCCTGCTCGCCCATCCGCTCGAGCCGGCCCAGCTCGCGCTCGGCCTGCTCGCGGACGTGCTCGGGCATGCCCGCCTCTTCGATCTTGGTGCGGTACTCGTCGATCACCGACGCGTCGTCGTCGCCGAGCTCCTTGCGGATCGACTCCATCTGCTTGCGCAGGAAGTACTCGCGCTGCTGCTTCTCCGCGCCCGACTGGACGTCGTCGCGGATGCGGGCGCGGACCTGCAGCTCGGTGAGCCGCTCGCGCTGCATCTTCAGGGCGAGCTCGAGCCGGTCGGTCACGTCGAGCGTCTCGAGGAGCTCGACCTTCTGCTCGTAGGAGAGGTCGGGCGCGTAGCCGGACGTGTCGGCGAGGGCGCCGGGCTCGGTGATCGAGCGGACGAAGGCGGCCACACGGCCGTCATCGCCGCGCAGATCGAGGATCTCCTCGACCACGGCGCGGTACTCGCGCTCGAGGTTGCGGGTGCGGCCGTCCACCGGGATGTTGTCCGGGTGGGGCTCGACCTCCACGCGAAGGGCGCCGCTGGCGTCGGTGCGGGCAGCGCCGATCCGAGCGCGGTGGGCGCCCTCGATGGCGATGGCACGGCCGCCGCCGGGGAGGCGCACGCGCTCGAGCACGTTCGCGACGGTGCCGACGGCGGCGAACTCGTCGCCCTTGCGCGGCACCAGGACGACGCGCTCCTCGTCGCCGACGTCGATCGCCAGCGTGATCGTCATGTTCGGGAAGACGACGGAGTCGTCGACCGGGACCAGCAAAAGGGTTTCCATGTGCGTCTCCATCAGACTTACGTTACGTAAGTGAGTCTAGCGATGGTCAGGGCACCTGACGGGAGCGCCGGGGGTACTGTCCCGGCGGAGCAACAGAACTCGGAGAGGACGGGAACATGCCGAAGAGAACGGCAGAAGCACGCTGGGACGGATCGCTGCAGGAGGGCAACGGGACGATGCGGATGGCAAGTGGGGCCTACGAGGGGCCGTACTCGTTCCAGTCCCGCTTCGAGGAGGGCGACGGCACCAACCCCGAGGAGCTGATCGCGGCGGCGCACGCGGGGTGCTTCTCGATGGCGCTGTCCGGGGAGCTCGGTCGGGCCGGGCACTCCGCCGAGAGCGTCGAGACGACGGCGACGGTGCACCTCGACAAGCAGGAGGAGGGCTTCGGAATCACGAGGATCGAGCTCGACACGCGGGCGCGCGTTCCGGGCATCGAGGACTCCGAGTTCCAACAGCTCGCCGAGGGAGCCAAGAAGGGCTGCCCGGTGTCGCGGGCTCTGGCGGCGGTGGACTCGATCGAGCTGCGGGCCTCGCTCGTCGAGTGAGCCACGCCGACGACGCCGCACGTGCCGCCGCCGCGGCGGCGGCCGTGGACCTCGTCTCGCCCGGAATGACGATCGGGCTGGGGTCGGGGCGGGCGGTGTGGAAGGTGGTGGAGCTGCTGGCTGCCCGGTTCGGCGCGGCCCTGGAGGGCGAGGGCGCCTCGGCCGGCGCCCCGCGCGGCCCGTTTCGCGCGGTGGCCGCGTCCTCCAGGACGGACGAGCTGGCCCGCGCGGCGGGCATCGACATGGTCGAGCTCGACGGCTCGCTCGAGCTCGACCTCGCGCTGGACGGGGCGGACGAGGTGGACGGGTCGCTGCGCCTGATCAAGGGCGGCGGCGGCGCGCTGCTGCGGGAGAAGATCGTGGTGTCGGCGGCGCGCCGGTTCGTGGTGGTGGCGGAGACCCGCAAGCGGGTGGAGCGGCTGGGCGAGGGGTTCCGGCTGCCGGTGGTGGTGGTCAAGTTCGCGTGGCGCGACACGCGCCGGCGGGTGGCCGGGCTGCTGCCGGACCCGAGCCTCCGGCTACGAGAGGACGGCGAGTCCTACGTGACGGACGAGGGTCATTTCATCCTGGACTGCACGCTGCCGGGCGACGCCGACCTGGAGTCACTCGACGCGTCGCTCAAGCATGTGCCGGGCGTGGTGGAGCACGGGCTGTTCATTGGGATGGCGTCGCAGGCGCTGCTGGGCCGGCCGGATGGCGAGGTGGACGTGCTGCTGCGCTGAGGCCATGGCCGCGATGCCGGAGCGCCGAGTGCTGCGCAGCCTCACAGCTCGCCCTCCGACACGGCCGCGGGGCCGGTGCGGCGGCGGTCCCCCGGCGGGCGGACGAGGAGGCGGATCTCGTGGGCGAAGGTCTCGGCCGCCGTGAGGTAGACGGCCTCCCGGGCCGTCACCCTGAGGGTGGCAAGGGCGGTGGCGGCCGGCTGGTCCATGGCCTCGTCGACGGCGACGCCGCCGCCTCCAAGCGGGCGTAGGTCGAGCAACGCGACGTTCTCGAGAGCGACGAACGTGCGTCCGGCGCCGTCGTGGGCCTGTGTGGAGACGAGCACGTCGACACGCGAGCCCGGGCCGGCGAGCACCGGCGCCACGGTGGAGCCGCCGAGCGTGGCGGCGCCGCCGGACACGGCGACCTCGACGGCGCGCTCGCCCGGCATGAACGGTTCCGCGTGTGCCGCCGCCGCGCCCTGGAGGAGGCCGGCCGTGATGTAGGAGCCGGTCGCGACGGGAACGGCGGCACGCGCGCCGGCGAAGCGTGTGGCGTCGCCGACCGCGTCCGGCGGGACATAGCGGGCGGGGACACGCTCGACCGCCAGGTCCGAGGGCTGGAGCGGCTCGTCGGGATGAATGTCCCGGGCGGCGAGCACGACGGGCACGAGCGGCCCAACCTTGGCATCGACGCTGCGCTCACGCTCCCGGACCTGCGAGGCGGCAAGCCCACCGCTCGCGAGGGCGAGCGACAGCAAGACGAGCCCACGCCGCCGCCGCGGCCTCATGCGGCCCGGGTGGCGCGCGCATCGGAAGCGCTCGGCTGCGGGGGGATGGCGGCGTCCGGCGACTCCTCGGCGAAGGCTTCGCCAGAGCGCGCCGCTTCGTCATTCCGCGGCGCCGGCAGTTCGAGCTCCGCGCGGGTCTCCCCCGCTCGCGACTGCACGGTCAGCCGGCCGCCCAGCTCCCGAGCCGCTCGCTCGGCGATCGCCAAGCCTCTTCCGCGACCCTGCGCCTGCGCCGTGCCTGCGTCCTCGAGCTCCTTCGGCCGGTTCCGGTTCCGGATCTCGATCCGGACTGCGCCCACCGGCCGGCTCGTCCTCACCTCGACCGAGCCCACTCCGTGCTCGGTCGCGTTCGCGATCAGGTTTCCCACCACCTGGGCGAAGCGGCCCGCGTCCAGGTCGGCGTCACCGAGCGCGGCCGCCCGGGCACTGCCGCGCGGCGCGCGCGCGGCGGCGAGGTCCTCGAGTCCCGCCGCCATCCGGTCGAGCTGCAAACGGACCAGGGACGAGAACCCGATCGTCGCCCCGGTTCGCGCCACGCGGTCCGCGGCCAAGCCGATCGCAGCAGCCGCTCCCCGCAGCTCGTGCTCCGCGTCGGCCACGAGCGAGAGCCGCCGCCGCAGCCCGAGCGCCAGCGCGGCCGCCAGCGCCCATCCGGCGCAGGCGGCCAGGGCGAGGATGGCCGCGAGCGCGCTCACGGCTCCGTCCCGCTCACATCGCCTCCGTGAGCTTGTAGCCGACCCCGCGCACGTTCACCACCCACGGCCGGCCCGTTCCGCGCAGCTTCTTCCGAAGCCGGCACGCGTGGGCGTCCAGCGTGCGCGTGTTCCCGATCGACAGGTAGCCCCAGACGTCCCGCAACAGCTCGTGCTTCCGGTACACCCTTGTCGGCTGCTCGGCCAGCCGGTGCAGCAGCGCGAACTCCTTTGCCGACAGCTCCACCCGCCGCCCCGCCAGCCGCACCGCGCGCGTGGCGGGATCGATCGTCAGGTCGCCCACCCGGATCACGCCCTGGATCCGCCGGCCGTCCGTGCGCCGCAGGACGGCCCTCATCCGCGCGAGCAGCTCCTGATAGAGGAACGGCTTGCACAGGTGGTCGTCGGCCCCTCGCGCGAAGCTCCGAACTCGGTCGGCGTCGCCGGCCCGGCCGGTCAGGACGATCACGGGTAGTTCCGGGTCGAGGCGCGACGCCAGGCCGTCGGCTGAACGCACACGGTCGAGCACGTCGAGGCCGCTGCCGCCCTCGAGCGCGAGGTCCAGCACGACGAGCGACGGCTGGCGCACCTCTATGGCCCGCAGCGCCTCCCCGGCGCCGCTCGCACCCGCCACCCGGAAGCCGTCGGCGGCGAGATTGTCGAGCAGGAAGGCGCGCGTGGCGTCGTCGTCCTCCACGACCAAGATCAGGCGCTGCTCGTCCACACCCGCAAGAAGGACCGCGAGGGAGGATCTCGCCCCCGCCCGGGCGTCGGTCCGATCAGCGTCGCCGTCGCAACCCGTGGCCGCCGGCGCCGAGACAACGGACCCTCGCGAGCCGCGGCACGAGTGCTGGCGTCACAGATGCAGGAGCGGCGCCCGAGGCGATCGAGCGCGCTAGCACGCCTGCTCTTCGTCCGTTTCGAGAGCGCTCGGCCCTGCGTGGGCGACTGCTCAGTTCAGGCGAAGAGCCGACGGCCTTATGGCGTGTGACCTGCTCGTATCTGGTGTCGGCGCTGAGTACCCCTTCGGTGAGAGGACCTCGGTCGGCCGGGTGAGCGTACCGCCCGCTCAACGCTGCCAGGCCGTCAGCCGCTTGGCGAGCATGTCGCTGATCGCGGCCGCGGATTCGGCCGGGCCGAGCCCCTGGTCGCGGAGCGCCTCCCAGGTGTTGAGGTCGATCACGGCGCGCGCCACTGCGCGGTCCTGTTGCGTGGCGTCGAGTGGCCCGAGCGCGGTGTCGACGAGCGCGCTCAGCGACGCGTCGAGCTGGTCGCGGTCCTGGCCGACGCGCGGGTGAACGTCGCCCTCGCGGCGGATTGCGCGCAGTTCCGCGGCGCCGCGCTCGTAGATCGCGAAGGCCTCGCGCACGAGCCGCTCGATGCGCTCGGCCGGCTCGGTGGCGCGCTCGAAGAGCGCCGGCACCGTGGCCGGGTCGGGTGGCGCGACGACCTGCATGGTGATCTCGCCGCAGGCCGGGATGAGCTCGTCGAGCGAGGGGAAGTGGCGGTAGACGGTGCCCACGCCGACGCCCGCGCGGGCCGCGATGTCGTCCCAGCTCGTCGCGGCGATGCCCTG
>JBKGUS010000411.1:0-2735 GCA_046462295.1 Thermoleophilaceae bacterium
GGCGACCACCAGGAACGGGCGCGCCAGCTCGTGGGTGTGCTTGTCCACTGTGACGTGGCGCTCCTGCATGCACTCGAGCAGCCCGGACTGGGTCTTCGGCGACGCGCGGTTGACCTCGTCGACCAGCACGACGTTGGCGAAGACCGGCCCGGGCCGGAACTCGAAGCGGTTCTCGCGCTGGTTGAAGACGTTGGTGCCGACCACGTCCGCGGGCAGCAGGTCGGCCGTGCACTGGACCCGGGCGTACTCCGCGTCGACCGAGCGGGCGAGTGCCCGGGCCAGGGCCGTCTTGCCCACGCCGGGGTAGTCCTCGATCAGGACGTGGCCCTCGGCGAACAGGGCCACGAGCACGTCCCGGAGCACCTGATCGGGCGCCTTCACGGCCCGCGCGATGTTCTCGCGCAGGCGCGCGCCCAGCACTGCGACCTGCGACGGGTCGAGCTCAGGGACGGTCGCCATGCAGCACCATGGTAGGGAGTACGTTCCTAGGCCTGGGTCGGTTCCTCTGAGCGTGTCAGCTCGCGGACCGCGGCCTCCGGGTCCGGGGCGCGCATCAGCACCTCGCCGATCAGCACCGCGTCCACTCCGACATGCTCGAGCTCCTCGATCTGCTCGCGGTAGTGGATGCCCGACTCCGAGACGACGACCTTGCCCGCCGGCACGTCGGCAAGCAGGTCGAACGTCCGCTGCAGGTCGACGCTGAAGTCCTCGAGGTTGCGGTTGTTGATGCCGAGCACGTCGGCGTCCATCTCGAGCGCAACCTCCAGCTCGTCCTCGCGGTGGACCTCCACGATCGCGTCGAGGTCGAGCGCGTGCGCCTCGCGGTAGAGCGCCGCGAGCTGCTCCGGCTCCACCGACCCGACCACCAGCAGCACGGCGTCGGCGCCGGCCGCCTTGGCCTCGTAGAGCTGGTAGGGGTCGATCGTGAAGTCCTTGCGGAGGATTGGCAGCTCGGTGGCCGCCCGGGCCTCGCGCAGGTCGGCCAGCGAGCCGCCGAAGTGGGTCTCCTCGGTGAGGACCGAGACCGCGGCGGCGCCGCCGCGCTCGTAGGCGCGGACCACGTCGGAGCACTGGGCGGTTTCGCTGATCGTGCCGGCGGACGGCGAGCGGCGCTTGTGCTCGGCGATCAGTGACGTACCGGGCCGCGCGAGCGCCTCCGCGAACGGACGGCCCTCGGGCTGGGCCCCGGCCTCACGCTCCAGCTCGGCGATGGAGCGCTCGCGCTTGCGGCGGTCGAGGGCGTCGCGCGTCGCGTCGACGAGCTCGTCGAGGCGGATGCTCATGACCGAGCCTCTGGCGATGGCTCGGCGAGCGAAAACCAAGCCGGGCAAGGACGCAGGGCGCAGTCGATGCCGGAGGCATCGGCGAGCACCGAGGACGCAGCACGGCGCAGGTTTGCAGCCGCCGAGGCGCGCCGGAGGCGAGGGAGTGAGCATCTACAGCTCATCGCGGCGTCACCGCGCGAACTCCAGGTACCTGTCGAGCTTCGCGGCGGCCGCGCCCGAGTCGATCGACTCCTCGGCGCGCTCGACTCCCTCGCGGAGGGACTCGGCCCGGCCGCCCACGTAGATCGCGGCGGCTGCGTTCAACACGGCGAGCGAGCGCTCCGTGCCCGGCCGTCCGGCCAGCACCCCGCGCAGCACGCGCGCGTTCTCCTCGGGCGTGCCGGCGCCCACCGCGCCGTCCGTGGCCGGCTCCAGCCCAACCTCCTGCGGCATCACGTCGTAGGTGGCGAGCCGTCCGTCCCTCAGCTCCACCACCCGGGTTGCGCCCGAGACCGAGAACTCGTCCAGGCCATCGGCGCTCGACACTACCAGGGCCCTGTCGGTGCCGAGCTCCCCCAGCGCGCCCGCCATTGTCTCGATCTTCGAGGGATCGGACACGCCGATCACCTGGCGCCGGGCGCCGGCCGGGTTGGTCAGCGGGCCGAGAAAGTTGAAGATCGTGCGCACGCCGAGCGCCTTGCGGACGGGGATCACGTGACGCATCGCCGAGTGGTGCCGCGGGGCGAACATGAAGCCGAACCCGACCGCGTCGATGCAGCGCGCCACCTCCTCGGGCTCCAGGTCGATGCGGGCCCCGAGCGCCTCGAGCACGTCGGCCGAGCCGCACTGGCTCGTGGCCGAGCGGTTGCCGTGCTTGGCGACACGACACCCCGCGCCCGCGGCCACGAACGCCGCGGTCGTGGAGACGTTGAATGTGGGCCGCCCACCACCGGTGCCGGCCGTGTCGACGAGCTCACCGCCGGCGTTCACCGGCAGCGCCAGCTCGCGCATGGTGGCGGCGAGCCCGGCGATCTCCTGGACCGTCTCGCCCTTGGTACGAAGCGCCATCAGGAAGCCGGCCGTCTCGGCCTCGGAGGCGCCCCCCTCCATGATCTCGCGCAGGACCCGGGCTGCCTCGTCGGCGGCCAGGTCCTGGCCCGCCGCGACGCGGTCGATCGCGCTCGTCAGGACCGGATTGCTCATTTACCCCGATCCCTGCGCACCCGGCCGAGCCGGGTGCTTCGGGCCAGGAAGTTCCGCAGCATCTGCTTGCCGCGGGGCGTGAGGACCGACTCGGGGTGGAACTGCACGCCCTCCACCGGCAGTTCGCGGTGGCGCAGGCCCATGATCACGTCGCCCGCGCGAGCCGACACCTCGAGCTCGCCGGGCAGGGCATCCGGATCGACCACCAGCGAGTGGTAGCGGCCCACGACGAGCGGCGATTCGAGGCCCGAGTAGATCGTCTTGCCG
>JBKGUS010000412.1:0-4866 GCA_046462295.1 Thermoleophilaceae bacterium
ACCGCAGGCGCTTCGCGATCGCGTCGCAGAGCTGGATGCTCCTGTCGGTGGCGGCGCTCGCGGCGCTGACGCTCGGCGACGTGATCACGCCGGCGCTCGCGCTCGGCCTCACCTTCGCGCTCGGGGCCGGCATGGCGACCACGTTCGTCATCTACCAGGCGCTGACGCAGGACTTCGTGCCCCGCTCGGAGTTGCTTTCGGCCGTCGCGCTGAACGGCGTGGCGATCAACCTGGCCCGCGCGATCGGCCCGGCGCTGGCAGGCCTGATCATCGCCGCCCTGAGCGCGGGCGCCCTGTTCGCCGTCGAGGCGGGGCTGCTCGTCCTGATCGTCGCGCTCGTGGGGTTCCGGGTGCGGCCGCCCGGCCCACGCCGCGCGTCGGGGGAGCGCTTCGCCCCGGCCGTACGGGCCGGGATCCGGTTCGTCCGCTTCTCGCCGGCGGTGCGCACCGTGCTGCTGCGCGGGGCGGCGTTCTCGGTGTCGGCGAGCGCGCTGTGGGCGCTGCTGCCGGTCGCCGCGCTCGGCCGGTTGGGGCTGTCGGACAGCACGTTCGGCCTCCTGATGGGATGCGTCGGCGCAGGCGCGATCCTGGCCGCGACGATGCTCCCGCGCGTGCGGCGGCGCTTTGCCTTCGACCACATGATCGCCCTGGCGAGCCTCGGCCTGGCGGGCGGCCTCGTGGCCCTCGCCTACCTGCCGTGGGCGGAGCTCGTGGCGTTCACCCTCGTGCTTACGGGCGCCTGCTGGCTCACGGTGCTGTCCTCGCTCAACACCTCGGCACAGCGCGTCGCCCCGGGCTGGGTCAGGGCGCGGACGCTGGCGGCATTCCAGCTCGTCATGCAGGGAGGGCTCGCGCTCGGCAGCCTCACCTGGGGCCTCGTGACCGGCGCGGCCTCGGTCGAGGCCGCCCTCACGATCGCGGCGGCCGGCCTGGCCGCGGGGGTTGCGCTGGGGCGCCGCTGGCCGCTCGCCGGGGCCGAGGGCAGCGACATGACCCCCGCCCGCGTCTGGTCGGACCCCATCGTGGACCTCGAGCCGCGGCCCGACGACGGCCCGGTCCTGATCACCGTCGAATACCAGATCGACCCCGAGGAGGCGGAACGGTTCTTGCCCGCCATGGAGGAGCTCGGGCGCATCCGGCGCCGCGACGGGGCGTACCGGTGGGGCCTGTACGGGGACCTCGAGCGGCCCGGCGTGTACCTCGAGACCTTCGTCGTCGACTCCTGGTCAGAGCATCTGCGCCAGCACGAGCGCCTCACGGTGGCCGACCTCGAGCTGACCCGGCTGACAAAGTCGTTCCACCGCGGCGAGGAGCCCCCGGTGGTGCGGCACCTGCTGTGGGCGCCAGATCGCTAGAGGCCCGAAGCAGCCGGCTCGGCCGGCTGCGCAGGGTAAGGACTACTCGCGCACGATGAGGACGGTCCCCGCCGCCAGCAGGGCGATCCCCAGCACCTTCTCCCAGGTCACCGCGCGCTCGTCGAGCCCCAGCACCCCGAGCCGGTCGAGCACGACCGCCGACGTGAGCTGGCCGGCGATCACAGCCGCCGTCACGCCCCCCGCGCCCAGCTCGCGGACCGCGATCAGGGTGGTCACGACGATCACAACGCCGCCCAGGCCGCCGATCACCCAGTAGTACCAGGGCGGCGTCTGCGCGCCCTCCTCGCCGGAGAAACCGCCCGCGAAGGCGAAGGTGATGAGCAGCACGCAGATCGTCCCGATGACGAAGTTCACCGAGACCGCCCCGAAGGTCCCGAGCAACTTCGACAACACGTTGTTCGCCGGCGCCTGCGCCGCCACGAACCCGCCCGCCGCCACCGTCACGAGGACGGCAACCTCCTTGCTCACTTCGCCTCGAGCCAGTTCTCGCCGGCGCCGACGTCGACCTCGAGCGGCGGATCCATCTCGAATGCCTCGGCCATCTCGCGGCACACGATCTCGGAGGCCTGCTCCACCTCGGCCTCCGGTCCCTCGAACAGGAGCTCGTCGTGGATCTGGAGCACGAGCCGGGTTTCGAGGCCGGCGCCGCGAAGCCCGTCGCGGCAGCGCACCATCGCCACCTTGATGATGTCCGCGGCCGTGCCCTGGATGACCATGTTCACGGCCAGGCGCTCGCCCAAGCTGCGGGTCTGGAACTGGCGCGAGCGCAGCTCGGGCACCCGGCGGATGCGGCCGAACAGGGTGCTCACGTACCCCTCGGTCGTCGCGGTCGAGATCGTCCGGTCGATGAATTCCTTCACCTTGGGGAAGCGCTCCAGGTAGGCATCGATGAACTGCTGCGCCTCTTCCTTCTCGATCTGGAGGCGGTCGGCCAGCCCGTACGCGGACAGCCCGTAGACGATCCCGTAGTTGACCATCTTGGCCTTCGAGCGCGTGCCGGGGTCGGTCTTGCCGCCGAGGATCGCCTCGGCCGTCGCCGTGTGCACGTCCTCGCCGCGCCGGAAGATCTCCTTTAGGACCGGCTCGTCCGCGATGTGCGCGAGCAGCCGCAGCTCGACCTGGGAGTAGTCGGCCGAGATCAGCCGGTTGCCGGGCTCGGCGACGAAGCAGGCTCGGATCTCGCGTCCCTGCTCGGTGCGGATCGGGATGTTCTGGAGGTTGGGGTCGGTGCTCGACAGCCGCCCCGTGGCGGTGGCGGTCTGGTTGAAGGTCGTGTGGAGGCGGCTGTCCTCGTCGACCAGCTCGGGGAAGGCATCGAGGTAGGTGGACTTGAGCTTCGTCACCTCGCGCCACTCCTCGATCGCGGGGACGATCTCGTGCTCGTGCCGGATGGCCTGCAGCACGCGGGCGTCCGTCGAGAAGCCGGTCTTGCCGCGGCGCTTGCGCGACAGCCCGAGCTTGTCGAACAGGATCGGCGCGAGCTGCTGCGGGGAGCCGATCGTGAACTCCTCCCCCGCGAGCTCCCAGACGCGGCGCTCGAGCTCGACCGCCCGCTCGTCGAAGCGCCTGCTGATCTCCGCCAGCCGGTTCACGTCGAGCTTGACGCCGGCGCGCTCCATCTCGACGAGCACGTCCACCAGCGGGAGCTCTATCTCGTGGAACAGGTTGGTGAGCCCGTCCTCGTCGAGGCGGGCGCGCTGGCGCTCGGCGAGAACGCGGGTGAGCACGGCGCGCTCGGCGACGCCGTCGCCGCCGTCAACCTGGGCGCCCAGCCCCGCCTCTGCGGCCAGCTCGTCGAGCGGATAGCCCCGCCGGGCCGGGTCGATCAGGTAGGCGGCGACCATCGTGTCGTGCGAGAGCGGCGGCGCGGCGCAGGGGTCGTCGGCCATCGCGATGGTCTTCCAGTCGTGGGCGACCACCGGACGGTCGCCGCGCGCCATGACGAAGGCGGCGAGGGTCGCGGCCTCGGAGAGCAGTACGTCGTCGCCGGCCCAGGCGGCAACCGTGAGCGGGCCCTTGACGGCGGCATCGCCGAAGTCGAAGGAGCCCTGGCCCACTCCGGTCACGGCAGGAGGCGACTCCGCAATCTCAACTGTCTCGTCAGGTGAGAGGGTGGTTGCCGCATCAGGATCCTCCTCTGCGGTGGCAGCCGCGGCAGCCGCCTCGTCCGGCGCCTCGCCCGGCCGCAGCGCGGCGAACGCCACCAGCTCTCCGTCGAGCGCGGCCAGCTCGGTGAGCGGCACCTCGCGGGCCGCCACCTCCACCAACTCCTCCACGCGCTCCGCCGGCGCGGCGTCGTCCTCGCCCAGGGCCTCCTCGAGCCGGTCGAGCGGGGCGCGCAGCTCGAACTCGCGGAACGTCGAGCGCAGCGCGGAACGGTCCGGCTCGCGCGCCGCGATCCCGTCGAGGTCGATGTCGACCTCGATGTCCCGCTGCGCCGTCGCGAGCCGCTTCGAGATGCGCGCAGCCTCGGCGTTCTCGGTCAGGTTCTGCTTGCGCTTGGCGCCCGAGATGCTGTCGATGTTGGACAGGACGCCGTCGAGGTCCCCCCACTCCTGGAGCAGCTGCGACGCCGTCTTGTCGCCGATGCCGGGGACGCCAGGGATGTTGTCCGACGTGTCGCCCTTCAGGCCCACGAAGTCGGGCACCAGCTCGGGCGGGATGCCGTAGCGGTCGATCACGGCGTCGCGGTCGTAGATCTTCGTGTCGGTGATGCCGCGCCCCGTGGCCATCACCCGCACGCCGTCCTCGACGAGCTGGAACAGGTCGCGGTCGCCCGTCACGATCGTCACGTCGATGCCCTTCTCGTGGGCCTCGCGCGACAGGGTGGCGATCACGTCGTCCGCCTCGTAGCCCGGCACCTTGATGTTCCGGTAGCCGAACGACTCGACGAGCGGGTGGAAGTGCGGCCACTGCTCCGCCAGGAGGTCAGGGCGCTCCCGGCGCCCGGCCTTGTACTCGTCGTAGACCTCGTCGCGGCCCGACATGCCGGCGTCCCACACCACGAGCGTGGGCTTGACGCCGTAGTCGGAGATGAGCTTCACGAGCATGGACGCGAACCCGAAGATCGCGCTCGTGGGGAAGCCCTTCGAGGTCGAGATCGACTCCGGAAGGGCAAAGAAGGCGCGGAATACGAGGCTGTTCCCGTCGATCAGGAACAGCTCGCGGGGGGTCTCGTCGGACACGACCTAACCGTACCGACGAGACCCCCCTGCGGTCTGTCAGCGCTTGTGGAGCATCCGCTCGAGCAGCACCGCGTGGCTGCGCGACTGCGGCCCCGTATGATCGCGTCCCTGGCCACTCCGTCCGCACACTTCTCGCTCACCCTTCGGGTCGAGCTCCCGAGCCGGCCCGGCGGCGTGCTGGGCAAGGTCACCGCGGCGATCACGCGCGCCGGCGGCTCGATCGTGGCCGTCGACACCGTCGACGCCAAGGGCGACCGGACCCTGCGCGAGATCACCATCGAGTGCTCGAGCGTCGAGCACCGCGG
>JBKGUS010000413.1:0-3820 GCA_046462295.1 Thermoleophilaceae bacterium
GCGGCGCCCGCCTCCACGGCCTGCTCGCCGAGGTCGCCCAGGGCTCGCGCCGAGCGCCGTTGCATGCCGAGCTCCCGGCCTGCGCCCTCCATCAGCTCACGGGCGCGCGCGACCACCCTCGGCTCCGTCGCGGCCAGCTCGGCGGGCCAGGCCCGCGCCTCCGGCGTGCGGTCGCGCTGAGCCTCCCCGCCGCCCATGGAGGGAATGATGCCTGAGCGCTTGCGATCATGCCGCCCATGGCACGACTCGGCGCAAGGGAACGCGCTCAGCTTCCCGACAGCGCGTTCGCCTACATCGACTCGAGTGGAAAGCGCCGCCTGCCGATCCACGACGCGTCACACGTGCGCAACGCCCTCGCGCGCTTCAGCCAGGTGGCGTTCGAGGACGAGGCCGCTCGCGACCGGGCTCGTAGCCGGCTGCTCAGGGCGGCCAAGAAGCACGGGATCATGCCCATCGGGTTCATCAACGCCCAGCTGGAGCCGCACCGGAAGCTGCCGAAGGGGAACATCACCTTCTTCCTGACCGACATCGAGGGCTCGACCGGCCTGCTCGCACGCCTGGGCGACGAGTACGCCCTCGTGCTCTCGGACGTCCGCAAGCGGGTGCGCACCGCCGTGCGGCGGGCCGGCGGTCACTTGGTGTCCGCCCGCGGAGACGACACCTTCGCGGTGTTCGACCGCGCCCCGAACGCGGTGAAGGCCGCACTCGCCACCCAGCGCGCCATGCAGGAGGGCGGCTGGCCCGACGGGGTCGAGGATGTTCGGCTGCGTATCGGCCTGCACCGAGGGCGTCCGTCGCTCACGGACACCGGCTACGTCGGCATCTCGGTCCATGCCGCAGCGCGAATCTGCTTCGCGGCTCACGGCGGCCAGATCGTGATGTCGGGCGCCGTCCGGTCGGCCGTGCTCGACGAGCTCCCGGACGACGTGGGCCTCAGAGAGCTCGGCGCCTGGCGCTTCCGCGGCCTGCCCGAGGCGGTGACGATCTACCAGCTGGAAGCGGACGGGCTGCTCGACGACTTCCCGCCGCTGAGGTCGGCGGTGCCCCTGGAATGACGCCTGCCGGCTGGGTTACGTTACGCGCGACCCCCGCCGATGGCCGACGCCTTCATCTCCTATGCCCGGGAGGATCAGGACTTCGCTCGGAGGCTCCATGCTGCGCTGACTGACGCTGGCCAGTCGCTCTGGGTCGACTGGGAGAGCATCCATCCGAGCAGCGACTGGTTCAAGGAGATCGCCGAGGGCATCGACAAGTCGGACGCGGTCATCTTCGTCGTCAGCCGTAGCTCCGTGGACTCGAAGGAGTGCCGGGCGGAGGTCGAGCACGCCCGTCGCTCGGAGATCCGGATCGTGCCCGTGCTGCGCGAGCCGGTCGACCCGGCGGTCGTGCCCGCCGGGGCGGCCGCCTTCCAGTGGGTGGAGTTCATCGACGACGCCTCGTTCAACGACTCGATGCTCCTCCTCCGGCGGGCGCTCGAGACCGACCTCGACTGGGTCAAGGACCACACCAGGCTGAGGCTGCGGGCGCTCGAGTGGGACCGCGAGGGCCGGCCTACCGGGAAGCTCCTGAACCGCGCCGAGCTGCGCGAGGCCGAGGAGTGGGTGCGCCGCTCCGGCGAGGACGAGGAGCGCCGCCCCTCGCCGCTCGTCTACGACTACCTCGCCGCGAGCGGCCGCAACAGGCGCCGCCGCCAGCGCTGGGTCACCGGCGCGGTCAGCGTCGCCCTGGTGATCGCCGCCGGGCTGGCGGTATGGGCGCTGATCGAGCGAGGCACGGCGCGCGAGCAGGAGCGGCTCGCCATCTCGCGCGAGCTCTCGGCGAGCTCGCTCCTGACGCTGGACGACGACCCCGAGCTGAGCGCCCTGCTCGCCGTGGAGGCGGCCAATACGGCACCCACGGTGCAGGCGGAGGACGCGCTGCGGAGCGCCCTCGCGAACACGCGATCCCGACTCGTGCTGCGCGGGCACTCGAAGGACCTGGTGGAGGCCCGGTACAGCCCGGACGGGCGGCAGATCGTCACGGCGAGCGATGACACCACCGCCCGCCTCTGGAACGCCCACACAGGGCGCGAGCAGGCCGTGCTGCGCGGGCACCGGCTCGGCCTCGGCGGTGCGGAGTTCAGCCCGAACGGCTCGCGCGTGCTGACCCACGCGGGGGACTACACGACTCGCGTGTACGACAGCGAGACCGGGCGCCGGGTGGCCCTGCTGCGGGATCCGAACGACTACCGGGTGCAAAGTGCCAGGTTCAGCCCCGACAGCCGGCGGGTCGCCACGAGCACGTTCATCAACACGGCGTACATCTGGGATTCCGAGGAGGGCGACATCATCCATGCCCTCCCGCGGCGCCAACCGACCTTCAACAAGATCGGCGCCGACGACGCCGAGTTCAGCCCCGACGGGCGGCTGGTGGCCACGGCCTACCAAGCCGGGCGAATCCGCATGTGGGACGCGTCGACGGGCGAGCTCTTCCTCACCCGCCGCGCCGCGCAGCGCGTGGCGGACGTGAAGTTCAGCCCGAACGGCGAGCGTCTCCTGACGAGAAGCACCGACGGCGGCGTCATGACCTGGTCGCTCCCGGACGTCACCCCCCAGTTCGTCCTGGCGGGCGACGACGACACGAGCGGGCAGGCGTTCAGCCGGCAGGCGTCCTTCAGCCCGAACGGCACACGGATCGCGGTGGCCGAGCGCACGGGAATTGTGCGGGTGTGGAACGAGGTCGGCCAGCAGATGGCGACGCTGACGGGCCATGAGGGGACGGTCAACGAAGCGAACTTCGACCCGAGTGGCCGCTACGTCGTCACGGCCGGCGACGATGGGGCTGCGCTCGTGTGGGAGGTCGCTACGGAGCGCGTCGTCACGCGGCTCCTGGGTCACCGGGCGGCGGTCGCCTCGGCCGAGTTCAGCCCCGGCGGCGACACCGTGCTCACAGCCAGCCTCGACGGCACCGCCCGGATTTGGGATTCCGGGACGGTCGAGACCGCGCGCCCGCTGCGGCCGCCCAGCGGAAGCGAGTGCGGGGTCGCGGCCTTCTCGCCGGACAACAAGCGGATCGCGGCGACCGGCTGCGGCAGGTCGAGCTACATCTTCGACGCCTCCGGCAAGGCGTTGCGTGAGCTACCGGACTCGGCAGGCGCGTTCGAGGCCGAGTTCTCACCCGACGGCCGCTACGTCGCGATCGCGAACTTCGGGTCCGGCCCGCGCGTCTACGACGTCCAGACCGGCCGGATGGTCGTGAGGGGACGGAAGGCCGGCTTCCCGGTCGCATACTCGAGGGACGGCTCGCTGGCGCTCCTCGAGGGCTCCGAGAGCATGCAGGTCTGGGACCTGGGGAGGCGGCGGCTGGTCGCGCGGCTCGGGTCTCAGACGTCCGTCCGCGGCGCCGCATTCAGCCCCGACGGTGAGCGGCTTTACACCGGCGGCGTGATCGACAACTGGATATACGTCTGGGCGCTCCCCTCCGGGAAGCGGGTGCGGCGGTTCCGTGCTCGCGGTCTTTCCCGCCCAACGCCCTTCACCCAGGGCATCCTCGGGGGGAGCGAGGACATCCAGCTGAGCCGCGACGGCAGCCGCCTCCTCGCCGTCCACATCACCGGCTCGGTCCGCATCATCGACACCGGCACGGGCCGCACGACGCTTCAGCTCGCCGGGTCGGAGGCGCCCGACGAGCGGATGTTCGGCCAGGCGGCGGCCATCTTCAGCCCGGACGAGGAGAGCGTCGTCACGAAGGCGGGCTGGGACAACGTGGTGCGCATCTGGGACGCATCCACCGGCCGGCTCGAAATGGAGGTGGGAGACCACAGGAACGGCGTCGCCTCGGT
>JBKGUS010000414.1:0-3702 GCA_046462295.1 Thermoleophilaceae bacterium
GACCGCGGCGAGCAGCACTTCGCCTACGACCTCTGGTGGCACCTGAACGAGGACGTGGCGATCACCTCGGAGTGGGCCACCCCCTCGATGATCGAGGACGGCTTGAACCCCGACGACCTGCTGGGAAAGCGCTTCGGCCACCACCTCGACTTCTGGAGCCTCTCCGAAGGCAGGCTGACCCAGCGCGTCGACCTTGGCGACGAGCACCAGATGGTGCTCGAGCTGAGGCCGGCCCACAACCCCCGCAAGGCCTGGGGCTTCGCCGGGGTGGTGATCAGCGTCGAGGACCTGTCCGCGTCGGTGTGGCTGTGGCACCGCGAGGACGACCGCTGGGCGGTGAAGAAGGTGATCACCATCCCAGCCGAGCCGGCCGAGACCGACCAGCTGCCGCCCGCGCTCCAACCCTTCGGCGCGGTTCCGCCGCTCGTCACGGACATCGACATGTCCGTCGACGATCGCTGGCTGTACGTGTCGTGCTGGGGGACCGGGGAGCTCAAGCAGTACGACGTGAGCGACCCGCATCACCCGAGGGAGGCGGGGTCCGTGCGCCTGGGGGGCATCGTGCACGGCACTCCGCATCCCGCTGCTCCTGATCTGCGCCTGCGCGGCGCCCCGCAGATGATCGAGATCAGCCGCGACGGACGGCGGGTGTACGCCACCAACTCGCTCTACGCATCGTGGGACGAGGTCTTCTATCCCGATGGCGTGGGCGCCTGGATGGCCCGCATCGACGCCGACATCGAATCCGGCGGCATGACCCTCAACCCGCGGTTCTTCCCGCATGGCGACGACTTCCGCGGGCTGCGGGTGCATCAGACCCGCCTGCAGGCCGGGGACGCGTCGAGCGATTCCTACTGCTTCGTGGACTAGCGACTAGCAAGCGGAGGAGAATCATCTGACCGTCGTTGCTCATCTCGGTCCGCTGCCGCTCGAGGAGCTTCTCGCCGGTTGCGCGGTTATCTTCGCTATAGGGGTCCCCACGATGCGAGCGATGGCGAAGGCGAGATTGTCCCGGCCTACGCGACGCCGAGTGCAGTGAGGACAGGTCGGCCGCTCTCGCCGTGACACCGGGTTCCGCCGAGCGCCCCGAGCAGGCGTCTTGAGACCAGACGGCGCTCGCTACCGCAGCGGACGAGGTTCGAGCGCGCGGATCGACCGCTCGCAGGCTCCTGCTTCGTTCTGGGACTGCGAGAGTCGCCGGCGGCTCGCGCGGTACGACCCCTACTCGTCCGTAGCGCGCCCCGTTTGCTCGCCCGTTGAGCGCTCTCTCGCGAGGAGCGGAAACAGCCCAGGCTAGGGTACGCACGCAAAATGAAGCTCTTCACTCAGGATAAGAAGGTCGAGTCGCTGAAGCGTGCCCCGCTGTTCGCGGGCCTCTCGCGCAAGGAGCTCGTCCAGCTCGCCCGATTGGCCGACGACGCCGAAGTTCCGGCGGGCAGGGTGCTGTGCAAGGAAGGTGACCGCGGCCGAGAGTTCTTTGTCCTCGTCGAAGGCAAGGTCGATGTCGCCAGGAAAGGCAGGCGCCTTACGACGCTCGGCGCGGGTGACTTCGTCGGAGAGATATCGCTGCTCCAGCCGACGCCCCGTACGGCAACCGTTACGGCCAAGACACCGGTGCGTTTCTTCGTGCTAACGCCGAAGGACTTCGAGCAAATGCTCGAGGAGAACCCGACCGTCGAGCGCAAGGTTCTGCGCGCGCTCGCGCGACGAGTACTAGAGCTCTCCCGCGACCCAACGCTTGCCTAGGGACAGCGCCCCCGAGCCGGCAAACGGGAGCCGGCGACTTGCAGGGGAAAGCGCCCCGAGCAGAATTCGAACCGCGGCCGGGCCTACTCCTAAGCAGGGGGAGAACCGATCGGATCAAATGGGTTTGCGCTCCAATGCCCAGGCCTACAAGATCGGAGCATGCGTCTGGCGAAGCGCGTCTGAGACGCCCGTTCGTCCGGCAACGGCGGATTCGGCTCGGTCATGGCCGGTTCGCTCCCGCTCGTGCCCAGCGACATCTCCGCTGCGAGGACCGCCTATTGCTGCTGCCCGATGGCCTCCAATGCTTCCGCCTCATTCGTATAGACGTGGAACCCGCATAGTTGGCGCCCCCGCGTCTCGAGCACCCATGCCGCTGAGACGTCGAGTTCGACTCCGCTCGCCCGCCCGCGTCCGCGAAGGTTTCCAGTAACGAGGACCCGGTTCGCCACCTTACGGTGTCCGGGCCGCTCGGGATTGTTGTCCGAGCTTGGGAGCTCGGCGGCGTCGGTATGGCTTTTGGCCCCCTGTCGTTGATGATCTGGGGGGTGTTGCCGCCGCTGTCGTCGGGTGCCCCGGACCGCTCATAGGGACCTGTTCTCGTCGAGGGCTCGTTCGTAAGGTGGCTGCGGCTGGGTGCCCCTCGGGCCCCCGGGCGGCAACTGATAGCGCGAGCGGCGAGGAGGTCGGATGGACGAGACCGAGGTGGGGCAGATCGCGAGCTGGGTCGGGCTCGATGTCGGCAAGGAGGATCATCACGCGACGGTCGTGTCGGCGGCGGGGGAGCGGTTGTTCGAGCTCGCCGTCAGGAACGACGAGGCCGCGATTGAGCGGCTGCTCGATCGCGCTCTCGAGTCCGGACCGTGTGCGCTGGTGATCGACCAGCCGGGCTCGATCGGGTCGCTGGCGGTCTGCCTCGCGCGCCGGCGCGGGGTGCCGGTCGCCTACGTGCCGGGGCTGGTGATGCGCCGTGCCTCGGAGCTCTACCCGGGCGAGGCCAAGACCGACCGCCGCGACAGCTTCGTGCTGGCGGATACCGCGCGCACCCACGCGCGGCGGCTGCACTGGCTCGAGGTGTCCGACGAGACGCTCGAGCGGCTGCGGGTGCTGGGCGGCTACGACGACGACCTCGCGCACGACGTGAACCGCATCGCGAACCGGCTGCGCGACATGTTGCTCGCGGTCAGTCCCGCGCTGGAGCGGGTGCTCGGCCCCAGGCTCGACCACCCCGCCGCCCGGGCGCTGCTTCGGCGCTACCCGACGCCGACCGCGCTGCGCGCCGCGGGACGGCGCCGACTCGGGCCGCTCGCGAAGCGCCACGCGCCAAGGCTGGGCGCCCGGCTGGTCGATGAGATCCAGGTCGCGCTCGCGGCCCAGACCGTCACCGTCCCGGCCGAGGAGACCGCCGGCCGGGTCATCCGCGAGCTCGCCGAAGAGCTCGACCGGCTCGCCGACCGGCGCGACCGGCTCGGCGGGGAGATCGAGCAGAGCTTCACCAGCCACCCTCAAGCGCCGGTCCTGATGTCGATCCCGGGAATCGGGGCCAGGACCGGCGCCAGGATCCTCACCGAGATCGGTGACATCAACCGATTCCCGACCGCCGGCCACCTCGCCGCCTACGCCGGCCTCGCTCCCGTCACCCGCCAATCCGGGCGCTCGCTCAACGGCGAGACCCGCAGCCGACGCGGCAACCACCGGCTCAAGAACGCCATGTGGCTGTCCGCATTCTGCTCCCTGCACCACGACCGCTCACGCGACTACTACGCCCGCAAGCGCTCCGAAGGCAAGCTCCACAACGCCGCGATCATGTGTCTCGCCCGCCGCCGCTGCGACGTCATCCACGCCATGCTCCGCTCCGGACTCAGCTACGGCGAACCAGTCGGGCCGGCAAGACCGGCCCCCCAACCCGAAGTCGCACTCGCCGCGTGACCCCTTGACAAATCCATAGGGACACCCCCC
>JBKGUS010000415.1:0-10502 GCA_046462295.1 Thermoleophilaceae bacterium
GCTGATCTCGGTGGGCGGCTCCTACGCCTTTGGCCTGCGGCTCGACGGGGTCGATGGTCGGCGACTTGGCCAGGCGTTGACTCGAGCCGGTGGTCGGGTGCGGGAGATCGGCCAGCTCGAGCTCGTCAATATCGGCGCCTACGCGGTGGTTCCCGAACCGCTTCTCCGGGCCGGCGTCCTCGGACTCGGCGCCCGCGACGCCTTTGGCCGGGACCTGACCGTGCTGGCCATCTCCGAGATGGCGCGCGCCGCGCTGCTTGGACGCGGGGATCGTCCTCGTCTGCTTGACCATCCGATCTACCGCGCTGCTGCCGACTGTCTCGGTGACGTAGTTGCCGTCCGGATGACCCCGGACAACCTCTTGCTCTCGACCGACCTCGGCGTCAATCTGGTGGCCCTAGGCGTGGCGCGCAAGCGGGAGGTTCTGTGCGTGCTTGGCGGCACGGCCGAGCGGGCTGACGAGGTCGCGACCGCCCTCCAGACCTCGTTGGCCTCAGCTGCCCGGGAGCCCGACTCCGGTGAGTCGATGGCCGACATCGTCAGCGCGGTCGACGTCGAGACCGCGCCCTATGAGGGGGTCGAAGTGGTTCGGGCCGAGCTGAGCTTGGCCACCGGCCAGCCACCGGGCTTCCTGTTCGGCACCGTATCGCGGGGGAGTCTCGCCGAGATGATCAGCGGCAGCTGAGACCTTGACCCGCGACGCCTCGCCGAGCTGATCGGACGGCACAGGCTCGCGTTGGCACCGGGGGTGAATCGGCGTCCGGAGCGACAGTTCGTCGGCGCGAGCAGGAACGCCGGTTCTTCTCACGAGCGCCAGTCAGGACGCCTCGCGCTGGCTGTGAGCGATCAGTACGAACCCAGACCCGTCGGCCGCGGCGGCGGCAGCGCATGTCCCTGGAGATCGATGGCCGCCTGGACGAGCGGCGACTCGGCTCCCCGGGGCGCTACGAGCGAGATCCCGACAGGCAACCCGGCGCGGCGTCCGACACCCGCCGGGAGCGCTGCGACCGGAAACCCGGTGAGGTCCCAGGTGGAGGTGAGGCTGATTAGCGGGTCGCCCTCTCCGCCCGCGTGTCCGCGCTCGTAGCCCTTGCCTCGCACGTGGGCGACGACCGGCGACGTCGGTTCGAGCAGCAGGTCAATGTCATGGTCGGCGAACCAGTTCTCCCATTCGGCGGTGAACGCCGCGCGGCGCTGTTGGGCGCGGATGTAAGCCGCCGCGTCGCTCGCCGTTCGGCTGGCCTCGATGAGTTCTCGGATCGCCGGGCGGTAGTGGTGGTTTCGGTCTGCGTAGCGCTGGTGGAGCACCGCCATCTCGCTTAGCAGGACGGCGCTCATCTCTCCTGCCGGCAGCTCCTTTGGCGCAGGGCGCTCCACAACTCGTGCTCCGAGGCGCTCGCACGCGCGGCGCGCGGCCTCGAGCCCGTCGCCGACGTCGGGATCGAGCGGTTGACGGCTGGGTCGGTCGGTGAGCGCGATCGTTAGTCCTGCGAGGGGCGTTGCTGTCGCCAGCGGCTCGAGCGGCAGTTCTCCAAGCCTCGCCGGCGGCGGAAGCAGCGGCGATACCTCTGGGCCGTCCCAGGCTAGTGCGACGAGCAGCGCGCTGCAGTCCGCGATCGTTCGCGCGAGCGGCCCGGCGTGATCGAGCGTGGGCGCCAGTGGCACGATGCCGCCGATGGGCACGCGCCCGTGGGTGGCCTTAATCGCGCTGGTGCCGCAGAGCGCCGAGGGGATGCGGAGCGAGCCGAGGGTGTCGGTGCCGAGCGCCGCCGGCACCATTCGAGCCGCAAGCGCCGCCGCCGATCCCCCACTCGACCCACCGGCGGATCTGTCCAGCGACCACGGGTTGCCGACCTGGTCGGTAGTCCCCCCGGCTGCGAACTCGTGCGTCTGCGTATGCCCGACGAGCACCATGCCGCGGGCGCGCAGCCGAGCCCAGGCCTCAGAGTCTTCGCTCGCAACATGGCCCTCGAGGACGCGGCTCGACGCCGTGATTGGAAGCCCGCCAACCGCATACAGATCCTTCAGCGCGAGCGGGATGCCGCAGACGAGCGGGGTGGTCTCGCCCTCGCGGTCGAGGCGCTTGTCGGCCTCGCGCGCCAGCCTCTCGGCTAGGTCCGGGTAGAGGCGCACCCAGGCGTTCACGGCGTCCGGTGCGCCGTCGAATGTGGGGGCGCCGCCGTTGCTGGTCTCGATGCGCCGTAAGCAGGCGCTAAGCAGCTCTACCGCCGAAAGCTGCCGGGAACGCAGCTGCTGGGCTGCCTCGAGGACGCCGAGAGCCGCGGCATCGGTGCGAGCTGAGGGGTTGGTAGCCATGGCCATTCCTCGCCGCTGGCGAATGATCGCATCTCCCTGCGGTCGAGGGCGCGATCGTGCTCAGCCGCGCCGAGTGCCACCCGGACAGCCTGGGCTTCTACGACGCCGAGCTGCGCGCTCACCGCGAGCACCTTCGCCCCGCGCACGGGATCAGCGCCCGTGAGGAGGTCAGGGGACGGCGGCCGAACGGCTCGACAACGTCCGGCACGAGCTGCGCGACGCCCAGGTGCATCGCTTCGACCCCGCCGGCTTCGACGTGGCGATCAGCCGCTTCGGGACGATGTTTTGCTGCGATCCGGCCGCCGCGTTCGCCAACATCGCCGCCGCCCTTCGCAGGTCCTCCTCGCGCTGGCATTGGGAAGCGCGCCGGATGACCGCGAGGGAGCCGAGATACCCCATATCTCGGTCACGTCCAACCCGGACTCCCGCCCTAGCTGAGCCTGAATGCGCCGCCTCGCGCAGCGCCCTGGCCGCGTCATCCCTGGCGCAGACCAGGCAATTCGGAATCACGATCTACCGGATTCCTCCGCCTCTTCCAGCCGATCACGGCTCGGACGACCCCGCAGGAGGAGGCGTCGCTTGACAGGCAGCGCCGCGGCGGCAGAGAATCACCTTCGGTCCTCCCTAGGAGTCGCCCATGTCTCGCGCGCCGCTGGTACTTTCGCTCACCGCCCTGGCGGCTGCGGTCACTGCGGTCGCCCTTCCGGCGGGCGCCACGCCTCCTGGGACCAATGGCAAGCTCGTCTTCGAGCGGGAGACGCGTGACGGGGCGAACTTGTTCTCGGTCGGCGCCGATGGCTCCGGCCTGACCCGGCTCACCCGGCTCCGGGGCATCGAGGGCGACTCGAGTTGGTCGCCCGACGGCAGCAAGGTCGCCTTCACGCGAGCGAGGAATCCTGAGGGGGGCCCATTCGAGATCTGGGTCGTAAATGCCGACGGCAGCGGCCTGGTGCGGCTTACCCGGCACCGCGGGTTCAGCATCGCCCCCGCGTGGTCCCCGGATGGCCGCAAGATCGTGTATGCAACCGACGCCGGTAGGCGGCGACGTCTCGCGCTCCACGTGATGAACTCCGACGGCTCCGGCGACCAGCGGCTCAGGAGCGGTCGGACAAGGGACTTCTCGGATCCCTCGTGGTCGCCCGACGGCGCCACGATCGCGTTCGCGATCCTGAGGGCCGCGGAGACCCAGCGGGGCTTCGACTCGAGCATCGCGCTTGTCGATGCCAACGACGGGGGGAACCTCCGCCGTCTGACCAGGCCCGGGGGACCGGACGAGCTGAACCCGAACTGGTCGCCGGACGGAACCGACATCGCGTTCGAGCAAAACAGGCTCTTCGACGTGAGGCAGTCCGACATCTGGCTGATGAATGCCGACGGATCCGGCAAGCGGCGAATCACCGCCACGCGGGTCTACGAGACGAACCCCGTCTTCTCACCGGACGGGACACGGATCGCGTTCACCAGCGACCGTGACAACCGGCGGCTCTCGAAGGAGCGGCTCGGCCGAGGCTTCGAGCTCTACACGATGGCGCTCGATGGCAGCGGCATCGTCAGGGTGACCGCTAACCGCCGGCGGGACCTGTTTCCGGACTGGCAGCCGCTGCCCTGAGCAAGCTCAACAAAGCGCGGGGCCGGAAGGCCCACGCTCAGGCGCAGTCGCCCTCGATCTCTGCGGCGCCAGGTCGAGCATCCGGTAGGTCCCCATCAGCTGTTCGACTCCACGGTCGTAGGTGGAGTAGGTGTGGTGCACGACACCGTCCTTGAGCGCGAAGGCGCTCATCCCCTCTCGCTGCGGCATTGGCTGGTCGACGTGGCGGAAGTTGTATTCGGCACCGTTCCGTTGCTGCTCCTCGGTGAAGGCGGCACCGAAGTCGTACTTGAAGTCGCTGCCGAGGGATGAGACCCAGGGGAACCGCCAGCCCATGCGCTCCTTGTAGCGGCCCCGCACAAACGGGAAGGTGGAGCGCTTCCACCAGACCATGGCCCGCGAATGAGCCTACGGCATGGCCTACCGCACACACCGTCACCGCAACACCGCCCTGCCACACTGGATCAGCGACTACAACGAACGCAGGCCACACAGCTCAATCGGAGGCCAGCCCCCCGATCAGCCGCGTTCACAACCTCCGTGGGCAGGACAGCTAGTTAGTGGAACGAGCCTGGTTGGCCGGTTCTGCAAGCCGTGCTCGGGTAGAAGCGGTGCGTAGGGCGGCGGGCTGCGGCCCTCGCTGTATTCGGCGGAGATCGCCAGGCGATCGGGGCACGCCCGCCGCCTTCATCTCGTGGTCGCCGCGGCCCTGGGGCACGTGGCTACGCCGGGCGGAAGAATCCAGCGAACATGCCCCACCCAGGTGGTGCGCGACCAAGCTCCGATCGAACGTTTCGGCCAGAACCTTCGGCGCGCCCGCCTAGAACGTGGTTGGTCCCAGGCTGAGCCAGCGCATCCTGGGACACAGCCTCCGGCCGTTACTCGTGGCCACTCGCTCCCGCGCTGTAGAGGCGAGCGCGCTCTATCGCTGCGGCCGACAGCTGGGCGAGGTGCTCGATGACGGCTTCATCGAGACCGGTGAACTGGTGCTCGCCCTCGCGGACCAGGTGTATCGATCCCATCACGCTCCCATCGAGGGCGACCAGCGGCGTGCCAAGCCAGCCTTGCAGCATCAGATCAGGGGTCGACCCGCTGCCGGGGACTCGAACGCGCGTTCTGATCTCGTTGCTACCCATACGTCTCGGGCGACCGGTCGAGCGGGCGACCGCGCCGACCTCAGAGAGGTTCGCCCATCTGACGAACGCGATCCACCGCAGGTCGTCTTCCGGGTAGCTGGCGGCGCGCACCCGCGCGTTGTCCACGGTTCCAGTCTCAACCAGACAACAGTCGGCTGGGATGAGCTCGCGGGCCTGCTCGGCGACCAAGCGCAGCATCTCATCAAGCGAATCCGATGTGTCGAGCGCAAGTGAGACGTCAGCCAGAAAGTGGGAAAGCTGGCGCAAGCTCTCTGCGTGTCGACGTTCGAGCAGAGCCGCGTCATGTGCCTCCCGAAACCCGCGCTGGATCATCTCGAACGCTGCGATGCTCTCGAGGAAGAAATCGCCGGCCGCACGCACGATTCGGTCGTGATCGTTCGTTTCGGGCTCCACGCGAAGCGCCGCAGCCAGCGCGTCGTGATGCGCGATCGCCAGGTCCAGGAAGCTCAGCTCCTGCTGCACCGCATCGCGTCCAAGCTCATAGGCGGCGCGGAGCGTCGTCTCGGACGGTTGGCCGATGTAGTCGCGGAACGAGTGGTGATACCTGACGTCGAAGCGCTTCATGCGCGCACCGCCCGCTCCAAAGGGCGCCCGCGTTCGATGCCACCAATTCGGCGAGCCCGCTTGACCACCTGATCACTCACGGGCCGTCCGCTTCTCGCGCAGGCGCTCCAGGTCGTCACGGAGGCGCCATTTCCGCATCACGACAGTGGTCCCTTTGCCCAGCTCCGACTCGACCTCGAACTCGTCCATCAAGCGCCTCGCCCCGGGCAGGCCGAGACCCAGGCCACCCCTGGAAGCGTGACCGCCCTGAAGGGCGGCGTCCACATTGGCTATGCCCTGCCCTTCATCGCGGACGATCACGAGTACGCCGTACCGCTCATGCTCCAGGATGGGGCGCATGATGATCTCGCCATGTCCAACGTGCGTAACCAGGTTGCGCGCCAGTTCGGAGATCGCGGTAGCTATCAATGTGGGGTCGGGAGGCCGAAACCCTAGGCGCTGGGCCAAGGCGCGTCCCTGCGCTCGCGCGATGACGAGATCGGCATCGGTCTGAATAGGCAACCGGATCTCACCTTCCATCCGCGCGCTTCCGCTCCGCCCAAAGCTCGAGCAGCGCAAGCGCCTCGTCGAGGTCCAGCGCCGTTCGCAACGGGTCCAGGTTGAGGCGGAATTGGACCATCGCCACTGCGACGTCGGGCCGGATCCCAACGATCACCGTCTCGGCACCGCGCAGCTTTGCGGTGAGGGTCAGCGAACGGAGCGCGCGTGCCACGAAGGAGTCGATGACGTCCAGAGCGGCGACGTCCACGACAATGCCGTGGCTGCGAAACCGGCCGACGCGCTCGATCAAATCGTTACGTAGAGCGAGAACCTCACTGTCGCTGAGGTCCGACTGGATCGAGGCGATTAGGTACTTGCCCTTCCGTAGGATCGCGACCGACATTGATCCTCGCGGCTACCCGATGCTGTCTCCGGACGCCTCCACGTCAGCTCTCGGGCGGCCGAGCATGCGCTCTGCCTCCTCCAATCCACCCTGCAGATCCCCCACCGTCTTCATCATGCCGAGGTCGACGCCAAGATCGACCAGCGTCTGCGCGATCCGCGACGAGAGACCGGTGATCACGGCGCTGGCACCCATCAGTCGCGCCGCTTCCACTGTCTCTACGAGGTGATTCGCGACGGTCCTGTCCACCGACGCCACACCCGTGATGTCGATAACGACCACCCGCGCCCGGTTCCTTTGGATCGCCCCGAGCAACTGTTCGGTCAGCTGGCGGGCCCGGCCGGAGTCGACGGCACCGATGATCGGCAGAATCAGCAGCCCCTCGCGCACCTGCAGCACAGGCGTGGACAGCTCTCGAATGGCCTCCTGCTGTTCACGGATCACGCGCTCGCGCTCTTCTACGAAGCTGACCCCGACCGTTACGGCGATCCGGTTTGCCGCGGGCTCGTACGCGTCGAGAATGCGTCGAAGCAGATCGCGGTCCGGTCCGTAGTTGACCAGCAGCGAGCGGCCGAGGACGTCGCGTAGCAGTAGAACTATCCCGAGTACTTCATGCGTCTCGACGCCACGCCGGACTATGCGCTCGGATAGATCGCGCGCGTAGGCCTGCAGCGTTTCCACACTGCCAGTCTCAAGGGCGTCGACGTAGTTGTCGTAGACCGCCGTGACCTCCGAGAAGATCTCGTCTCCCGTCATCACCCGGAGAAGCTCGGCATCCGTGATTCGCTGCACCCAGAGTTCGCGCAAGTCGCCTCGATTTGCCCGTAGGTATTCCACGAGCTGGTGCAGCAAAGACGTGTCGGTCGCGGGTACGTTCACCGGCGGCGCGGGAGCATTGGGATCCATCGTCTCTCCTTCGGGACCGGGCGCGCGGGCGCTTGCAAAGGTAAACGGGGCGGGGGCCAGGGGTATGCGCCGTGTCCTCCCTCATCGCAGCTGAGGGCCGCGCCGCCGTGCGCCGTCGAGAAACAGGCTCGTAATCGCCGCGACCGTGTCCTCGCGTCCTTGCGACGGCTTGGCGGTGAGCACGCTTAGCGCGACGCCGAGAAGTGCCTCCCTGAGCCATGGAACGGGAACGTCGTCGCGAATGTCCCCGCTGGCCTGTCCACACTCGAACAGCCGTGCCAACGGGCCCGCCAGCGCGCGGTCGAACTCGGCTCCGCCAGCTTTCTCCCGAGCAAGGACGACGAACGCGTCGCCAATGTCGACCAGCGCGCGCACCACACGCGAGACCGCTTCCTGGGTCGAGACCTCCTCAATCCTGGCCGAGCCGATCCGATCGTCGGCCTCGCGTAGCGCAAGAAGCGCCAGTTCGTCGAGCAGGGCCTGGCGGGTCGGGAAGTACCGGTACACCGTGGCGCGCGCCACCCCCGCTGCCGCCGCGACGTCACTCATGCTGGCAGCCGGCCCCTCGGCTGCCAGCGTTCGTGCCGCGCCCTCGAGGATGACCGCGGCGACGCGTCGCTGGAGAGGCTGCGGTCCGGGGCTCGTAGACATCTCGGTCTTCGCGGCAGGATATCGGACTCTCCGAATAAGACGTCGATGTCTTGGGTATAGGCACGACTGTCCGGCGATGTGATATAGCTGTGCAGCGTGACCGCCTCGCCGGACGTGGCGAATAACTACTCGGCCGATCTACGGCCAGGGAGGTGTGCAGGATGACTAGGTTTCGGAAGCTCGCCGCGTCACTGAGCGTGTCCGCGGTCCTACTCGCCGGCGCGGCCGCGCCCGCTGCTGCACAGGACCAGGACGGGCTCGTAAACGTCTTCATCGGTGAGGTGGCAATCCTGAACGACGCCAACGTCGGCGTCGCCGCTCAGGTCGCCGCGAATGTCTGTGGCGTCAAGGTCGGCCCTGTCGCGGTGCTCGGCCGCGCAGTTGACCGCTCTGGGGACACGGAGACCGTGTGCACGACCGACCAGGGCCCGGTCACCATCCGGCAGAACTAAGGGCGGATCCGGCGGCGCGGAAGCCCGAGCTTCCGCTCACCCCCAGGCGTGCGAGTGGGGCACCCACGGCTGCCCCACTCCCCGCCCGGCCGCTCGGGACGACATGCGCAAGGCAACGCGTCACGCGAGACGCCTGCCCTTCGTCGCGGCTTGTATAAACGCTTGGACGGGTCTCGATTGCGCCCATGCGCGGGCTGGCGTCGTCCCGCTCTGAGGTGAGGGATGCCGGTCGCTTCGGCGTGGGCGGCCTCGCAACCCAGACGGACGCTCGCTGGTCACGGGCGGCCAGGATCTCACGGCACGGCTCTGGGAGCTGCCGAGCGGTCGGCAGCTCGGCGTGCTTCGAGGTCACAGCGGATATCTGATCAGCACCACCTTCACGCCGGATGGCGACGCGGTCGCGGCGACGATGGGGATCGCGATGTCGCGGGAGCGGTGCCAGCGGGTGGACCATCGCCTGCGGGCCCGGCGACCTGCGCGCCCTGGTGGCCACCGGCTCGCTGCAACTTGGCGCCAGAGGCTGTAGAAACGTAGGAGAGTCGGACGGGAGCGGCATCGATGGAGCCCTACTTCGATCTCGGCAGCTACACGCGTGGGACGTCGACGGCCTCGACGAGCGCCCAGACCTGGTTCGACCGCGGACTGGTGTGGTCCTACGCGTTCCACCACGAGGAGGCGATCCGGTGCTTCGAGCGCGCACTCGAGCACGACCCTGGCTTCGCACTGGCCCACTGGGTATCGCCTACGCGATCGGGCCGAACTACAACAAGAAGTGGGAGGCGTTCGACCCGGTCGACCTCGCGGCGTCGCTCGAGAAGGCGTGCGACGAGGTGGCGGCGGCGCGCGCTTGCGCGGACCGCGCCGCGCCGGTCGAGCGGGCGCTCGTCGAGGCGCTCGGGAGCCGCTATCAGACGGGCGACCCGTCGGCCGACCTCGTCGCGTGGAATGCTGACTACGCCGAGGCGATGCGCGACGTGTATCGCGCGTATCCCGACGAGCTCGACGTCGCGGCGCTCTTCGCCGACGCGCTGATGAACCTCACGCCGTGGGCGCTGTGGGATCGCTATACGGGCCTGCCGTCCGAGGGTGCGGCGACGCTCGAGGCCAAGGAGGTGCTCGAGCGCGCGCTCGAGTGGCCTGGCGGGGGCACGCATCCCGGACTCGTGCACCTCTACGTGCACCTGATGGAGATGTCGCCGTTCCCCGAGCAGGCGCTGCCGGTCGCCGACCCGCTGCGCTCGCTCGTCCCCGACGCCGGCCACCTCGTGCACATGCCGACGCACATCGACGTCCTGTGCGGCGACTACAAGAGCACCCTCGACTGGAACCTGCACGCCATCGAGGTCAACGAGAAGTACGTCGCGCGCGAGGGCCGGGTCGGCTTCTACGCGCTCTACCACGCGCACGACCGCCACTTCGCGATCTACGGGGCGATGTTCCTCGGTCGGTCACGGGTCGCGCTTGGCGTCGCCGCCGACCTCGAGGCCTCGCTGCCCGAGGAGCTGCTGCGGATCGAGCAGCCGCCGATGGCCGACTATCTCGAGGCGTTCGTCCCCATGCGCCTGCACGTGCTCATCCGCTTCGGGCTGTGGGAGGACATCCTCGCGCTGCCGCTGCCCGGCGACCCCGGGCTCTACTGCACCACGACGGCGATGACGCATTACGCGCAGGGCGTCGCGTACGCGGCGACCGGGCGGATGGAGGAAGCCGAGGCGGCGCGGGACGCCTTCCTCGCCGCCGTCCGGCGCGTACCCGACTCGCGCTACCTGTTCAACAACACGAGCCAGGACATCCTCGCCGTCGCCAGGGCGATGCTCGACGGCGAGCTCGAGTACCGGCGGGGTCGGTTCGACGCGGCGTTCGAGCACCTGCGCCGGGCGATCGCGCTCGACGACGCGCTGCCGTACGACGAGCCGTGGGGCTGGATGCAGCCCACGCGCCACGCCTACGGCGCGCTGCTGCTCGAGCAGGGTCGGGTCGAGGAG
>JBKGUS010000416.1:0-4557 GCA_046462295.1 Thermoleophilaceae bacterium
CCCGGCGCGCCGTGACGGTCCCGTTCCCCTCGTCGCTCGTGTTCGACGGCGGCACCGCGTTCGCGGGCCGCGAGGAGGAGCTCGCCGGGCTGCGGGCGGCGTGGGCCGACGCGGTCTCGGGGAGCCGCCGCGGAGTCCTGATCAGCGGCGAGCCGGGCATCGGCAAGACGCGCCTGGCAGCCGAGATCGCCGCGCACGCCCGCGCGCGGGAGGGCATCGTGCTGTACGGCCGCTGCGACGACGGCTTGTCCGCGCCCGCCCAGCCTTTCGCCCAGGCGCTTGGCGCCTACATCGCCGCCTGCCCGATCGACGAGCTGCGCGTCGAGCTGGGCGCGCGCGCCAGCGACCTGGTCCGGCTGTTGCCCGAGCTCGCGGCCCGCCTGCCCGGCGGCGTCGCCGAGCCGGCTCCCGCAGAGCCGGAGATCCAGCGGCTGCGCACGCTCGAGGCCGCCGCCGCGCTGCTCAACGCCGCCGCCGAGGCCGCGCCCGTGTTGCTCGTGCTCGACGACCTGCACTGGGCCGACGACCTGTCGCTGCTGCTGCTGCGCCATCTGCTGCGCGCCGACGCCGCCGCGCGCCTGCTCGTGCTGGCCACCTACCGCGACACCGAGCCCAGCCGCTCCGCCCTGCTCGGCGAGGTCGTGACCGGTCTGGCGCGGCGCCCGGACGTCGCCCGCCTCGAGCTCGGCCCGCTGCGCGAGCGCGACATAGCGGCGATCCTCGCGAACGCAGGCCGCCAGCCCTCGCAGGCCGGCCCCGTGCGGCGGGCCACCGCGGGGAATCCGTTTTTCGTCGGCGAAACGGTTCACGCGCTCGACCACGGTGACGATCCCGGTGCGGCGCCCACCCCGCGGGTGCGCGACGTCGTGCGCTGGCGGCTTGCCCGGCTGCCCGAGCGGACCGCCGACGCGCTGGCGATCGCGGCCGTCGCCGGCACGGAGTTCGACGCCGACGTCCTTGCCGGCACGATCGGCGTCGAGCTCGACCAGGCGCTGGACGCGTTGGAGGCCGCCGAATCGGCGCGGCTCGTGCGGCCCGCGGGCACCCCGGATCGGTTCACGTTCGCGCACGCGCTCGTGCGCGAGTCGATCGTCGACGAGCTGCCGGGCGCGCGGCGCGCGCGCCTTCACGCGCGGATTGCTCGCGCGCTCGAGCGTGTCGCAGCCCGACGCGCGGTGCCGACGGGCGACCTGGCGGCGCACTTCCACGCCGCTGGAGTGCTCGTCGATGCTGCACAGGCCGT
The DNA here is from genome assembly GCA_046462295.1 of Thermoleophilaceae bacterium. Taxonomy (GTDB): domain Bacteria; phylum Actinomycetota; class Thermoleophilia; order Solirubrobacterales; family Thermoleophilaceae; genus JACVRW01. Next base: position 1,244 of record JBKGUS010000416.1, read on the forward strand.
CCGTTACTCACGCCGGGCGGGCGACGAGGCGGCGGCACGGCTGGCATTCGACGTTGCCGCCGCGCAGTACGAGCGCGCCGTGCGCGCGCACCAGCGACTGCCGGACGCGCCCGAGAGCGAGCGGCTCGACCTCGAGCTCGCCCGCGGGCGTGCCCTGTCGCTCGCCGGCGACAATCGCGCGCATACAGTCCTTCGCGGCGTCGCGGCCGCCGCCAACGCCGCCGGCGACGGCGGACGCATGGCCGAAGCACTGCTGACGATCCGGCTCGAATACGCCGACTTCGTCGAGGAGGACGCCGAGATGGTCACCCTGCTGCGCCGCGCGCTGGCGCTGCTGCCGCCCGGCGACAGCGCGATCAGGGCATCCCTCGAGGGGTCCCTCGCGAACGAGGCGTTCTCCAGCATGCCCGATCGCGAGCGCCGCGCAATGGTCGCCCGCGCGCTCGCGATAGCGCGTCGTGTCCGCGACCCCGCGGCGCTCGCCTCCGTGCTCACCTCGCACTCGTGGATCGTGGCCGGCCCCGAGAGCGTCACCGAGCGCCTCGCGGTGGCGGACGAGCTGGTAACGGTAGGCCGCGGCGCCCGCCTACCGTACGCCGAGTGCAACGGGCAGCGAGCGCGGTTCCACGCGCTCGTCGAGCTAGGCGACATCGAGGCAGCCGACGCCGCACTGGCCGCCGCGCACGCGGCGGTGCGGACCATATGGTCGCACTGGACCGTCGGTTTCATGGACGCGGCCAGGGCGCTGCTCGCCGGGCGATTGAACGACGCCGAGGCCGCCGCAGCACGATTGCGCGAGGCGGCGCGCGAGACAGGAGCCCCGCCGGCACTCGCCGAGTCCGCGTTCGTTCGGCTGGTGTCGTGCATCCGCCTGATCCAGGGCCGCCTGCGCGAGCACGAGCCGGCGCGCAGCACCATGGCACAGGACGTGACCAACCTGCCGCCTACGTTCTACGTCGTGCGAGCGCACGCGGCGCGCGAACGGGACGACCGCGAGGCGGCCCGCGAGGCCTTCGAGCGCGCGCTGGCGCTGGGCCTGCTCGAGATGCCGCGCGGCCCGACATGGACGCGTACCTTGACCTGGGCCGCCGACATCTGCGCGTGGCTCAACGATCGCTCGACCGCGACGCGCCTGCTCGAGCTGCTGACCCCCTTCGCGGGCGTCATGACCTGGACGTACGGCCCGGTCGGGCGAGGCGTCGGCCTGCTCGAGCTGGCTCTCGGACGTCGCCACGAGGCCGAACGACGGTTGCGCGAGGCCATCGCGCTGTGCGAGCGCATGGACGCTCGCGCCTTCCTCGCGATGGCCCGCCTCGACCTCGGCGCGCTGCTGCACCCGTCGATCGAGGGCCGCCGGCTGCTCGAGCAGGCCCTCACCGCCGCCGACGAGCTCGGCATGACGAGTCTCGCCAAGCGGGCGCCCACCGCCCACACATAGCGACCCCGCCTCGACGAGCGAGGCCCCGCTACCGCCTCCCGTCCAGATCGACGTGCTCGGCGGCACGGTCGAATGCCCATCGCGGAGTGCTTATCGCCGATCACAAAGCCGAAGCACGAATGCTTGTCGGGGTCGCGCGGCGCGCCCCGGCTCGAGGCTCTTGACGACCTCGATGTCGAAGCCGGCCTTCACCGCCGCCACGGCGCTCGCCCGGTGACCACCCTACGGCGCGGCAAGTTAGGTCCTCGGCAGCACCGCCCGAAGCGGCGCCCGCTCGCGACGACGACTGCTGCATCCGGCCGGTTTGCAGCGGCCTCGGCGCGCGCCGCGTGCACGGTCGCTGCGGACGAGAACCAGAAGCTCCGCCGCAGCCAATCCCGACTCGCGCTTTGCCCGGCGAAGCAGGCGTCGGCGACGTCGGGGCACGAGCCGATGAGGTCGGTCCTTTCGGCTCGGCCCCGCCTCGATGTCATCGTTGGGCGCGGGCTCGGTTTGGTGATGTGGCCGACCCGGTGCTGGACGCGGGTGGCGTCCGGGGGCGGGTGTTAGGTCCTGGGGCTGGCGGCGGGCCGACTCTTGGTCCCGCTGTCGCCCCCGTGTGGGGGCTCACGTGCGCTGGTGCTGTCGCCCGTCGCCGTCCGAGGATCTTCAGCGTGACCTGAGAGGAGCTTGGCCTGTGCCCCTATTGAGGCTTGTCCGCTGAAGCTCCGCTTCCGTCCATCGATGAAAGAAGGGAAAGAGATGAGGCTGGTAATCGGAGTCGATCCGCACAAGCAGACGCACACCGCTGTGGCAGTGAGAGCCGGGGGGTGAGCTCGTCGACGAGCTCACCGCCGCCGCGCATCCCGCCGGGCACGGGGAGCTGGTGGCCTGGGCGCGTGCGCTGGGCGAGGACCGTGTGTGGGCGCTTGAGGACGTGCGCGGCGTGAGCCGCGGTCTCGAGCGGTTCCTGCTGGCGCGTGGTGAGCGGGTGGTGCGGGTGCCGCCAAAGCTGATGGCGGGGGCGCGCCGCGGCGCTCGGGTCGTATGGGAAGTCGGACAGGATCGATGCGCTCGCGATCGCGCGCGCGGCGCTCGCGCACCCAGACCTGCCCGCCGCCGTCGAAGACCGAGCCGCGCGGGAGATCAAGCTGCTCGTCGACCACCGCCAGACGCTGGTGCGCCAGCGCAGCGAGGCGCAGGACCGGTTGCGGTGGCTGCTCCACGCGATCGATCCGGAGCTGCGTGTGCCCGCCGGGGCGTTCGATCGCAAGGTCTGGCTCGACCGTGTCGCGCGCCGTCTCGCTCGGACGGATCAGGTCGTGGAAATTCGCATTGCCCGTGATCTGTTGCGGCGCTGTCGCCAGCTGACGGTCGAGGCGAATGCGCTCGAGCGCGAGATCGCGGTGCTGGTCGCCGACTACGCGCCGCGGCTGCTCGAGCTGAAGGGCCGCGGTGCGCTGATCGCAGGCAAGCTGATCGGCGAGACGGCCGGGGTCGCGCGCTTCCGCCACGAGGCGCAGCTCGCGCGGCTCGCCGGGGTCGCACCGATCGAGGCCTCGTCGGGGCAGCAGCGCCGCCACCGCCTGAACCGCCACGGCAACCGCGAGCTGAACTCCGCGCTGCACAAGATGGCCGTCGTCCAGGGCCGCTGGGAGCCCAGGGCCCGCGCCTACCTCGAGCGCCGCCAGGCCGAGGGCAGGACCCGCCGCGAAGCGCTCCGCTGCCTCAAACGCCACCTCGTCCGGGTCGTATTCCGGATCCTGCGCCAGGCGAGCGGCGCGCGACCCGAACTTGTGATCAAGGTCGCGGGGGCAAGGTCCGCATCGCCGCGCTCGCCTGAGACGCCTGTAGTCGTGGTGCTCATGCCCGCTCGACCGCAGCCGCAGGGTGCGAC
>JBKGUS010000417.1:0-12676 GCA_046462295.1 Thermoleophilaceae bacterium
TACAGGAGTCGTCCTTGATGCAGCTGCCGGCGATGACGTAGGTCATGTCCTCAACAGGCTACATACCCCCGAAATCCGGGTGCATTTCGGCAATAGGTGGCGAACGGCGTTGCAGGCGCCTGCGGCCGGACGATCCCAGCACCGGCGACGAGCAGCGCATGCCCGGGCTGCCGGGTGGCTTCGGCTGAGGCTCCACGCTCTTATACACGACACGTGCTATATCGTGTACGATTGCGAATGCCTTGGAGCGCCTGAACATCACGCTCGACGACGAGTACGCCGAGAAGCTCGCCCGACTGGCCGAACGCACGCATGTCCAGCCCGGGACGGTCGCGCGCTCGTTGCTGTCGACCGCCCTCGACGAAGCCGACGCCGACCCGCGCAACGTGGTCGAGCTTCTGGATGGCATCTCCGGTGCGCATGAGCGTGCTCAGCTAGGACGGGCGCAGGCCGAGGCCGGCGAGACCATCCCGCTAGAGCGGTTATAAGAGCCGCAATGGCGGCGGTTCAGCTGGCCCGCGCCGCAGTCGAGGACCTCGATGCGCTCATCCGATCACACAGCCTGCCGGCCGACACCCGCGCTCGCGTAGCCCGGTCGCTGCGCCCGCTAGAGCGGTTTCCACGCATGGGCCAAGCGCTCAGCGGGCGCTGGGAAGGGTTCCGATTTCTGCTCGGCCCGTGGCGGTGGATGCTTTTTGTGTACGTCTACCTCGAAACCGAGGACCGGGTCGTCGTTGTAACCATCCGAGACGCCCGATCCGCAACGTCGGTGACGACCACGGAGCGGTAGCGCGCCGAGGCCCTAGACACCCGTACAAGCCGGCCCTCCGAAGTCTGTACACAGGGCGAAAGACATCGCTCGGGCGCAGCCCGACGATGCGGCCATGGAACCCACGCTCAACGATGCTCTCGGCCGCATCGACACCGTTTGGGTGCTCGTCGCCGGCATCCTCGTCTTCTTCATGCAGGCCGGCTTCCTGCTCCTGGAGGTCGGCTTCTCCCGCATGAAGAACGCCGGCACGGTGGTCGCGAAGGTCATCGCCAACCTCTCGATCGCGGCGCTTTGCTACTGGGCGGTCGGATTTGCCCTGGCGTTCGGCGGCACCGGCTGGTTCGCCGGCACCGAGGGCACCTTCCTCGGCACCATCGAGCAGTCGGCCTTCCCGGCGATGGAGTTCTCCAGCGCTGCGGTGCCCGCCAAGTTCTTCTTCCAGTTCGCCTTCTGCGCCGTCTCGCTCGCGATCGTCTGGGGAACCACGCTCGAGCGCATCAAGTTCGGCGCCTACCTCATCTACGCGGTCATCTTCAGCGCGCTGATCTACCCGATCATCAGCCACTGGATCTTCGGCGGCGGCTGGCTCCAGGTGAACTTCGGCATGCAGGACTTCGCCGGCTCCACCGTGATCCACCTGATCGGCGCCACCGGCGCGCTCGCGGCCCTGCTGCTGCTCGGCCCGCGCCAGGGCAAGTTCGGCCGCGACGGCAAGCCCAACGTCATCCCCGGCCACTCCATGCCGCTCGTCGGCCTGGGCGTGCTGATCCTGTTCGTCGGCTGGTTCGGCTTCAACGCCGGCTCTACGCTCGGCGTGGCCGACGGCCGCTTCGCCGAGGTGGCCGTCGTCACGGTGGTCGGCGCCGCCGGCGGCGTAATGGGCGCCATGGCCACGATCTGGCTGCTTACCCGCACCTTCGACATCGGCATGACCGGCAACGGCGTGATCGCCGGGCTGGTCGGCATCACGGCCGGCTCCGGCTACGTCGAGTACTGGGCCGCCCTGCCGATCGGCCTGATCGCAGGGATCCTCGTGGTGGTCTGCGTCATCGCCATCGACAAGGTCCTCGACGACCCGATCGGCGCGCTCTCCGCGCACGGTGTGGCGGGCGTGTGGGGCACGATCGCCTGCGGCCTCTTCACGGCGCCGCGGCTCGCCGAGTACAACGCGATCGGCGAGGGCGGCCTGTTCTACACCGGGTCGGTGGACCAGCTCGCCGCCCAGGGCCTCGGCGTGGCCGCCGCGTTCAGCGCGGTTTTCGTGGTCAGCTTCCTCGTCTTCTTCCTCATCAAGGCCACCTACGGCCTGCGCGTGAAGCCCGAGGAGGAGCGCTACGGCCTCGACCTCGTCGAGCACGGCATGTGGGGCTACCCCGAGCAGTTCATGCCGGTGCCCGGCTCCGAGTACCACCAGCCGGCGGCGCCCGCCCAGCGGCCGACGCCGAGACCGGTGCCGCTCGGCCTCTCAACCAGGACACAGGAGAGCTAGGAGGCTGCCATGAAGAAGATCGAGGCGATCATCCGGCCCTAGCGGCTCCAGGAGGTGCAGGACGCGCTCGACGAGCTCGGCGTGTCCGGCCTGACCGTTTCCGAGGTGATGGGCTGCGGGCGCCAGAAGGGCTACACCGAGCAGTACCGCGGCTCGCGGGCGAACATCTCGCTGCTGCCGAAGCTGAAGATCGAGTCGGTGGTGTCCACCGAGGTGGTCGACAAGGCGGTCGACGCCATCGTGGGCGCCGCCTACACCGGCGAGATCGGCGACGGGCGGGTGTTCGTATATCCGGTCGAGCAGTCGGTGCGGATCCGGACCGGCGAGCGCGGCGAGGAGACGGTCAGGCACGAGGCGCCCGTGGGCTGGGGCTACTAGTGCTGAGCTGGGTACGCGACGTCGTCGCGGACCGGGGGGAGCACGAGCCGGTCCCGATCGCCCTGGAGCGGACGGGCGAGAGCGCATACGCCTTCCGCCTCGGCGTTCGGGCCGGCTACGGCGGCGGCGAGACGGCCCGCATCCCGGTCGGCCGTCGCGTGAACCCCTCCCCCCACCCCATCCTCAAGGAGATCCACCACTGCGAGGTGGCCGGCCAGACGCTCGAGGCGGCCAACGTCTACGCGCTAAAGGCCAAGGTCGAGCGGCTGCTCGAGACGATCGCGCCCGCGCGGGCCCTGCCGCTCTGCTACTTCCGCGCCCCCGCGATGGACTATGAGCTTCCCGTCTACGAGCAGCACGGCTGGCTCACCACCCCCGTGCTGGGCGGCCCGCGGATCCGCTCGCGCGATCTGGCCGACATCCGGCGGCAGGTGTGCCGCTACCTCGAGTCGGCCGGCTACGTGAGCGACGCCGAGGAGGTGAGCGTCGGCGTGGTGCGCCCGCGCGACCTTTCCCGGGTGCCGCCGGCGGCGATGCTGCGCTCGCTCTCCGATCCGGAGCTCTGGCTGCCCTCGGTTGAGGGCACCTCCGAGGACGGCCCGGTGGTGGGCGTGGTCGGCCACGCGCCGCAGCTGCGGCGCGGCGCTCGGCGCCGGCGCGGCGGCGGTCCCACCGTGGAGGACACGGCGCCGGCCGCGCCCGACGTGGTCTCGCTGGTCCGCTATCTGCAGACCGAGCTGGGCCGCGCCGGCTCCATGGCCGCCTGGGGCCTCTACGCGAGCGAGGTCCGGCCCGAGATCTGGGCCGCCGCCGAGGCCCGCACGCAGGACGCCGGCTCGCGGCTCGTCGCGCACCTCACCGACGATGCCTCCACCCGCCTCGAGCTCGAGGTGCGCCGCACCGGCGCGGGCGACGTGGCGGCGGCGCTCGAGGACCGCGGCATCAACGTCTTCCTGGCGCCCGACGAGGGCGCCCTCGCCACCCAGGTGGGCCACCACCTGGCCGGCTCGGCGTTCCTCCGCTTCACGACGGAGGTCGAGATCCACCCGGCCGAGGAGCCGCGCGCGGAGCGCCTCGGGCTGGAGTCCATACGCGCGCACGAGGAGGTTCACGCAGCATGGAGCTAGCGCTCATCATCGGCGGGTCGGTCCTCGCCGCCCTGCTCCTGATCGCGTTCGCGGTCTGGGCCCACCAGTACGCCAAGGTCGGCCCGAACGAGGTGCTGGTCATCTCGGGCCGCGGCCGCAAACGGATGCCGTCCCGTGCGCACGCGGCCGAGCCGCGTGCTTCCGGCTTCCGCGTCGTCCGGGGCGGCGGCACCTACGTGCGGCCCTTCAGCGAGCGCGTCCAGCGGCTCTCGCTCGAGCTGATGCAGTTCGACGTGAAGACGTCCGAGACCTACTCGATGCACGGCGTGCCGGTGCAGGTGGACGGCGTCTGCATGGTGAAGATCGACGGCTCCGAGGAGGGCATCGAGCGCGCCGCGGAGCAGTTCCTGTCGCGCCGCACCGAGGACATCGTGCGCACCGCGATGCAGGCGGTGGAGGGCCACATGCGCGCGGCGATCGGGGCGCACTCGATCGAGGACGTCTACCGCGACCGCCAGGCGCTCGTCACGCAGGTGCGGTCGCTGGCCGCCCCGGACCTCGAGGCGATGGGCCTGACGATCGTGTCGCTCACGATCCGCAACGTGGGCGACAAGCAGGGCTACATCGAGGCTCTCGGCCGCCCGCGCACCGCGCAGGTGAAGCGCGACGCCATCCGCGGCGAGGCCGAGGCCGAACGCGAGGCGAAGGCGGCCCGCTACGAGGCGGACCTGGCGATCGAGCGCTCCCGGCGCGACTTCGAGATCGAGAAGGCGGGCTTCAAGGCCGAGGGCATGAAGGCGAGCGCCGAGGCCGACCTCTCCTACGACCTCCAGAAGGCGATCACCCGCCAGGAGGTGCGCCGCGCGGAGCTCGAGGTGGAGATCGTTGAGCGCCAGAAGGCGATCGAGCTGATGCAGGCCGAGGTGGAGCGGCGCAAGCGGGAGCTGACGGCGGAGATCGTGGAGCCCGCGATGGCGCGGGCGCGGGAGATCGCGCAGGTGGCCGAGGCCGAGCGCGAGCGGGCCGCGGCGCTCGGCGCCGGTGAGGCGGACGCGCTGCGGGCCCGCGGCCTTGCGGAGGCCGAGGCGATGGCCGCCAAGGCGGAGTCCTGGAAGGGCTACAACGAGGCCGCGATCACGGACCGCGTGCTGGAGATCCTGCCGGAGCTCGCGGCGGCGGTGTCGGCGCCGCTCGCCCAGACCGAGAAGATCGTGATGATCGGCGGCGGCAACGGCTCCGGGCCGGGGGCGCACAAGATCACGCGCGACGTGACCCAGGTGATGGCCGAGCTGCCCGCCGTGGTGGAGGCGCTCACCGGCAAGAGCTTCGAGGAGATCGCGAAGCGGATCCCCGGGGTGCAGCAGAGCGGCGAGGCGAACGGCACGGTGACCGACGCCGAGGCGGAGGAGCTCCGATGACGCCCCTGACCGTCGAGCGCTTCGTCGGGGGCCGCGCGGCCGAGGCCAAGGACGTGCTGGCCCTCGCCCAGGAGCACGGCGTGCGGATGGTGGACTTCAAGTTCACGGACCTGCCCGGCACCTGGCAGCACCTCGGGCTGTCGATCCACGCACTCGACGAGGAGGCCTTCACCGAGGGACTCGGGTTCGACGGCTCCTCGATCCGCGGGTTCCAGGAGATCGCCGAGTCGGACATGGTGCTGCTGCCGGACCCGGCGTCGGCGCTGATCGACCCGTTCCACGAGCAGAAGACGCTGTCGGTGCTGTGCGACGTGATCGACCCGATCACGCGCGAGCCCTACAGCCGCGATCCGCGCTACGTGGCGCTGAAGGCCGAGCGCTACCTGGCGGGCACGGGCATCGCCGACACCTGCTTCATGGGTCCGGAGGCCGAGTTCTACGTGTTCGAGCACGTCGCGTTCGACCAGACGGCGAACCGCTCGTTCTACGAGGTCGACTCCGAGGAGGGCTACTGGAACAGGGGCCGCGGATTCGGCGCGGAACGCAACGGGACGCCGAATCTCGGTTACAAGCTCCGCTCGCAGCAGGGCTACTTCCCGACCGCGCCGGGCGACACTCACGGGGACCTGCGCGCGCGGATGGTGGTGGCGCTCGAGTCGATGGGGCTGCGCTGCGAGTTCCAGCACCACGAGGTGGGCTCGGCGGGTCAGGCGGAGATCAACGTCCGCTTCAACACGCTGCGCAAGATGGCCGACCAGATCCAGCTGCAGAAATACGTGATCAAGAACGTGGCGCGCCAGGCGGGCAAGACGGCCACGTTCATGCCGAAGCCGCTGTTCGAGGAGAACGGCTCGGGGATGCACGTGCACATGTCGCTGGGGAGCGGCGGCGAGAACCTGATGTTCGACTTCGACGGCTACGCCCAGCTGTCGCGCGAGGCGCTGAACTTCATCGGCGGGGTCCTGGCCCACGGGCGGGCGCTGATGGCGTTCTGCGCGCCGACCACCAACTCGTACCGCCGGCTGGTGCCGGGCTACGAGGCTCCGGTGAACCTCGTGTACTCGCAGCGGAACAGGTCGGCGGCGTGCCGGATCCCGGTGTACTCGGCGTCGCCGAAGGCGAAGCGGGTGGAGTTCCGGCCGCCGGACCCGTCGGCCAACCCCTACCTGGCCCTCTCGGCGCTGCTGATGGCGGGGCTCGACGGGATCCAGAACCGGATCGACCCGGGCCAGCCCGTCGACGTGGACCTGTTCGAGCTGCCCGAGGAGCAGCTCAAGGAGATCAAGCACGTGCCGAGCTCACTGGACGAGGCACTCGACGCGCTGGAGGCGGACCACGAGTTCCTGCTGAAGGGTGGCGTGTTCACCCAGGACCTGATCGACACCTGGATCGGCTGGAAGCGCCGCGAGGAGGCGGACCAGGTGCGGATGCGCCCGCACCCGTGGGAGTTCGCGCTGTACTACGACTCGTAGATCAGGCGACCGGCGGCGTGGTGCCGTGCAGCCGGTCGTGCCAGGCGTGTGACCAAGGGATCGCCTTCAGCGCCAGCGCGACCACCGAGCCGAGCATGACCCAGGCGGGCCAGAAGTAGCTCGAGCCGCTCGCGATCCAGAGTCCGATCACGAACAGGTTCACGATCGCGAGCGTGCCTCCCGTGGCGACCAGACGGCGGCGGGTGCTCATCTGGGCGCGACCCGCGATGAAGCCGCCGGGCGGCTCCATGTGGACGCGCCAGGCGTCGAGCGCGGCGATGAAGGCCAGGCTGAGTACGGGCCAGACGGGCCAGGCGTTCGGTGCGCCCGTGAGGGCCCAGATGGCCAGGATGACGAACGCGACCGTGCCGAGTGCGACCAGGCGGTAGCGGAGGCCGCGGCGGCGGCGCTCGGCAAGCGCCCGGAGCTGGTCGGCCGTGAGGGCGGGCCGCTCGGGGGTGACCGGGCCACCCTCGGGGGCGTTCAGCGGGATCGTCGCCATCACGGTGGTGCCGCCGCCGGCCGGGCTGTCGATGTCGACGCAGCCGTCCAGCGCGCCCACCCGGTCCTCGAGGCCCTGCAGCCCCGAGCCGTTGCCAAGGTCCGCGCCGCCCACACCGTCGTCCTTCACCACGACCTCGACCTCCTCCCCCACCACCGTCACCGCGACCGTGGCCTGCGTGGCCTCGGCGTGCTTGCCGACGTTCGCCAGGCACTCGGAGACGAGGAAGTAGACCGTGGACTCGACCGCGTCCGGCAGCCGCTGCGGCGGCACGGCCACAAGCTCGACCGGAACCGAGGCGCGCGTGGCCAGGTCGTCGATCGCGGCGGCGAGGCCGCGGTTGGTGAGGATGGCGGGATGGATGCCGCGGGCGAGGTCGCGGAGCTCCTTGAGCGCGAGCCCGGCCTCCTCCCCCGCGCTCCGCACGAGCTCGGCGGCGGCCGGGTCGCCCTCGGCGGCGCGCTTCTCCGCCATGCGGAGGTTGATCGACAGGGCGACGAGGCGCTGCTGGGCGCCGTCGTGGAGATCGCGCTCGATGCGGCGGCGCTCGGCGTCGGCGGCCTCGATGATGCGGGTGCGGGCGTCGCGCAGGTCGGACATCTGGGCGGTGACGGCCGGGTCCTCGTTCGAGCCGAGCAGGAGCTCGGCGTAGGCGCCGTAGAAGCGGCCGAGGGCGCCGAGAGCCGGCACGCCGAGCCAGAGCACGAGCGCGCCGAGCGGGGCGGCGGCGAGCGCCTCGGGGAGCGTGTCCACGTCGATCAGCTGGAAGACGGTCCAGTCGGCGCCGTCGGGCACGGCCCAGTACCAGAGCGGCAGCGTGAGCCCGCTGATGCCCACGCTCAGCACGGTCACGGCGACGATGAACGAGAGGAGGCCGAAGGGGAACTGGAGGAAGAGGAAGGTGAGGTCCTTCCAGGTGGCGGGATCGGCGAGACGGGCGCGGAGGCGCTCCCACCAGCCGCGCTCGGGGAGCGGGCGGTATGGGCTCGCGATCTCGTTGCCGGTGAGCGCCCCGATGGTGCGCCGCTCGATCTCGGCGAGCCAGCCCCAGGCGTAGACGGAGGCGATCAGGATCGGGATGCCGATGAGCGTCACGGCAAGCCCGACGCCGGTCGACAGGGCCGTCACGAGGAAGGTGAACTCGATGACCCCGAAGACGCCCGCGACGAGCAGATACGCGATGCGCGTGTAGGTACGCGGGTCCACGAGATCCCTGTTGAGCCGGGCGACCACGAGACCAAATGTATGGCCGGGGTAATGGGCGGTCCATACGGGCAGCCGTACCTGGCGATACGGTGCCCCGAATGCGTTGCCCACGCATCGCGATTGGAGTAGGCCTGGTGGGCCTGGCGATCGCGGCCGCGGCGAGTCCCTCTCCGGCGGCCGCGCAGCAGCCCAGCGCGTTTCCGTCCAAGAAGTCGGTGCGGGCCGTGAAGACCTTCGTCAGCCGGCGAGCGACGAGCTCGTTCGCCCTGATCGACTCGCGCGGCCGCCTCCACGGGCACGCCGCCCATCGGCGCTACGCGTCGGGCAGCATCGTGAAGGTCATGCTGCTGGTCGCCTACCTGCGGCGGCTCGAGGGCCGCATGCCACCGCCCAGGGATCAGGAGCTGCTCCACACGATGATCGTCCTGTCGGGCAACAAGGTGGCGTCGATCATCCAGGGAAAGGTCGGGACGGCGGCGCTGTGGAAGGTGGCTCGGGATGCCCGGATGCGCGACTTCTCCGTGTCAGGCAGCTGGGGCTCCGCTCTCATCAGCGCGGCCGACCAAGCCCGCTTCTTCCGCCGCTTCGACCGCATGATCCCGGCCGGGACGCGCGACTACGCCCGCGAGCTGATGTCGTCGATCGACCGCCGCCAGCGCTGGGGGTTCCCGCGTCCCGCACTCGATCTCGGGTTCGAGGCCTTCTTCAAGATCGGCTGGCGCGCCACGGTCGCCGGTCGGCTCGTCCACGCCGTGGGCATGTTCGAGCGCGACGGCGAGCGGGTGTCGCTGGCCGTGCTGACCGACGGGAATGCATCGCATGACTTCGGCACCGACACGATCCGGGGGGCCGCGGAGCGGGCCTTCCGGGGCGTGCCGCCCGGAGCGCGGAGCCCAGGCCGGCAGGGCGGCGCCGGCTCCCGAGCGGGCGGCGTCGCCTCGCGAGCCCAAGACCTCGCCGGCTCGCCCGCCCACCGCCGCGCGGGCCTCGTCGACGTCCACCGCTACGCCCCCGGCATCGCCCTCGACATCACCTACGCGGGCCCGGACAACATCACGGGCCGGCGGCTTCCCGGCTACTGCGAGGAGTGGGCGCTGATGCTCGACCCCGCCGCCCGCGACCTCGGCCGCGTCCAGCGCTACCTGCGCCGCCGCAACAGAGGCCTCCTGATCCTCGACGCCTACCGCCCGGCCCGAGCCACGCGCGCCCTCGTCCGCTGGGCCGAGCGCACCGGCCGCGGCCACCTGGTGGGCACCTACATCGCGCGACGAAGCCGCCACAACCTCGGCAGCGCCGTCGACCTCACGCTCGTCCGCCTCTCCGACGGCAAGCGCCTCAGGATGGGCCGCTACGACGCCCTCGGCCCCGGCGCCCACACCTTCGACGCGAAGGGAGCCGTGCTGCGCAACCGGCTTGCCCTGAAGAGCGCAATGGAGCGCTTCGGCTTCACCAACTACTGGCGCGAGTGGTGGCACTACGAGCACCGGCTGACCGGCACCACCTACCTCGATCTCCCGCTGGGCTGCCGTCGGCCCTAAGAAGTGACCGAAATGAGATGGCGCCCGGGGCGCCTACCGCTCCGCTTCGGTGTGCGTCGCGATCGCTTCGAGGATCTGGTCCCAGTCGCCCTCGTGCAGCTCGTGCCCGCCGCCCTCGATCGTCACGAGCGTCGCGCCCGGCACGCTCTCCGCGAGCGCTACGCCATGCGGGTACGGGAGGAGCGGGTCCTCGGTGCCGTGGATCACGAGCAATGGGACGGCGATGTCCTCGGCGCGCCGGCTTCTTCCCTCCGCGTCGGCCACGCTGCCGTGGTTCGCCAGCCGCCTGGGATCGATCGCCCGCTCGTGGTCCCGCCTTACGAGCTCGCGCGCCGCGGCCTCGTCGAACGCGTGGCGGGTGCCGGACAGTGCGCGCACGTCACGCACGATGAGATCGGCCAAGGCGCCGGTGTCGGACCAGTCGTCGAAGGCCGCCGCGTGCTCCATGTACTCCGGTGTCGGGCCCGGGAGATCTGCGTCCTGCCGGCCGATCGGGCTGCTGCTGATCGCCGTCAGGCTCAACACCCGATCCGGGTAGTCGAGCACGACCTGCTGAGCGATGCCGCCTCCCATCGACATGCCGACCATGTGAGCGCGGTCCACCCCATGCTCGTCCAGTACCGCAGCATGGACGCCATCGCGCCCATGATGAGGAGGACTGCCGGGTCGCTGCGCTCACCGAACGTCTGGCTGCAGATGGTCATGCGCTCAAACGTAAACGCGATACTTACGGCATGCCCCCAGGACTGGACCTGCTGAGGGTCGCCCTCGCCCAGATCGACCCCACCGTCGGCGACATCCGGGGCAACTCCCGCAAGATCGCGGAACGAACCAGCGCCGCCCGCGAGCAGGGGGCCGCGCTGGTCGTGTTTCCGGAGCTCACGATCAGCGGCTATCCGCCCGAGGACCTGCTGCTGAAGACGTCCTTCCTCGACCAGGTCGGCGAGGCGCTCGAGGAGCTCGCCGCCCAGACGCGCGGCATCGTCGCGCTCGTCGGGTTCCCCGAGCGGGCCGACGACGTCTACAACTCGGCCGCGGTGCTCGCCGACGGCGAGGTCGCCGCCGTCTACCGCAAGATGTACCTCCCCAACTACGGCGTCTTCGACGAGCAGCGCTACTTCCAGTCGGGCTCCGAGGCAGGGATCTTCGAGCTGAACGGGATCCCGATCGGGGTGTCGATCTGCGAGGACATCTGGGAGCCGGGGCCGCCCGCCATGACCGAGGCGCTCGCCGGCGCCCAGGTGATCGTCAACCTCTCCGCCTCCCCCTACCGGGCCGGGTACGGCCGCGCCCGCGAGCGGATGCTGGTGCAACGCGCGGTCGACAACCTCGCCGCCGTGGTGTTCGTCAACACCGTCGGCGGCCAGGACGAGCTCGTCTTCGACGGGCACAGCCTCGCCATCGACCAGGACGGCCGCGTGCTGGCCCGCTGTCCCCAGTTCGAGGAGTGCCTGACGCTCTGCACGATCGACCCGCGCGAGGTCGCCTCGGCACGGCTGCGGGACACGCGCCACCGGGTGAACGTGCGCCGGCAGCGGCGCGCGTCGCAGATCGCGGAGCCGCCGGCGGTGCATCTGGCGAGCCTCGAGGTCGCGCGCGACGGCGCGGCGCCTTTCGCCGACACCGTCGGCGGCAAGGTCGCGGACCTGCTCGAACCCGAAGCCGAGCTCTACGCCGCGCTCCGCACCGGCCTGCGCGACTACGTCGAGAAGAACCGCTTCGAGCACGTGGTGCTTGCCCTCTCCGGCGGGATCGATTCCGCGCTCGTGGCCCTGGTCGCCGCCGACGCCCTCGGCCCAGGCCGCGTGACATGCGTCTCCATGCCCTCCCCCTTCTCGAGCGAGGGCACCCGCGCCGATGCCCGCGCCATCGCCGAGAACCTGGGCGCCGAGTTCAGGGAGATCCCGATCGAGGACGCCATGGGCGCCTACGACGACATGCTGGCCGACGCGTTCGCGGGCCGGGAGCCGGACATCGCCGAGGAGAACGTGCAGGCCCGCATCCGCGGCAACGTGGTGATGGCGCTGTCGAACAAGTTCGGCTGGCTCGTGCTCACCACGGGCAACAAGTCGGAGCTGTCGGTCGGATACGCGACCCTCTACGGCGACATGGCCGGCGGCTTCGCCGTGCTGAAGGACGTCTTCAAGGGCACCGTCTACCGGCTGGTCCGCTGGCGGAACCAGCAGGCCGGACGCGAGCTGGTCCCCGCGAGCGTGCTGGAGCGGCCCCCCTCGGCCGAGCTCCGCTACGAGCAGACTGACCAGGACTCGCTGCCGCCCTACGACGTGCTCGACGCGATCCTGGCCGGCTACGTCGAGGAGGACCTCGACGCGGTGGAGCTCGTCCGACGCGGACTGCCGCGTGAGGACGTGGAGCGCGTCATCCGGATGGTCGACAAGGCCGAGTACAAGCGGCGCCAGGCTCCGCCGGGCATCAAGATCTCGACGAAGGCCTTCGGGCGCGACCGGCGCCTGCCGATCACGAACCGCTACGAGGGCCGCGAAGAGGACGCCGCCGAGCGGCGGCTGCGGGCGCTGGGCTAGCCGTGACGGCGACTCGCGCGTCGCTGCTCGCTCCGGAAGCGGACGGCGGCGTGCGGCTCGGGCTGTGGGTGGCGGCGCTCGCCCTTCCCCTCCTCGGCCTCGTGCTGCTGCTGGCCGCGCCCGACGCCGACGTCCAGTGGGAGCACCACCCGTCGCACTTCTGGCTCGTGCTGGCGGCGGGGGTGACGAGCGCGGCGCTCGCCTTCTCCACCTCGGCCGTGGCCCTTCGGCGGTCGGACGCCCGCCTCTACCTAGTCTCGCTCGCCTTCC
>JBKGUS010000418.1:0-2637 GCA_046462295.1 Thermoleophilaceae bacterium
CCAGGCCATGCGCCTGCTGGTCGACCGCCAGCAGATGGTGGACCAGGTGCTGAGCGGCCAGGGCCAGATCGCCAACGACCTCTACGCCCCGTTCGACGACTGCTACGCGGACGACCTCCCGCAGCGCGAGCAGGACCTCGACCAGGCGAAGTCGCTCCTCCGCCAGGCCGGCCAGAGCGACCTGCGCGTGGAGCTCGTGACCGGCGACATCTTCCGCGGTGTGGTCGAGGCGGCGCAGGTGTTCGCCGAGCAGGCGAAGGGCGCGGGCGTGACGGTGGACGTCCGCAAGGTCGACACCGGCACCTTCTACGGCGACCAGTACCTGTCGTGGCCATTCGCCCAGGACTTCTGGGCCACGCGCACCTACCTGACCCAGGTGGCTCAGGGCAGCCTCCCGAACTCCCCGTTCAACGAGACCCACTGGGAGAACGAGGAGTTCCAGCGTCTGATTCGACAGGCGCGGGCGGAGCTCGACGAGAACCGCCGCTGCGAGATCCTGCACGAGGCGCAGCGGCTCGAGTACGAGCAGGGCGGCTACATCATCCCGTACTTCTCGAACGCGATCGACGCGCACAGCGCGCAGATCGGGGGCATCCAGGAGGCCCGCTCCGGGTTCACGCTCGGCAACTACCAGCTGCGCTCCGTGGGGTTCGTCGCGTAGGCATGACGGCCAAGCTCGTCCTGCGCCGGCTGGCCCTCGGGCTGCTGACGCTGTGGCTGGTGTCGCTGCTCGTGTTCGCGGCGACACTGGCGCTGCCGGGTGACGCCGCCCAGGCGATCCTCGGCCGGGAAGCGACGGCCGAGCGACTGGCGGCGCTGCGCGAGCAGCTCAACCTGGAGGAGTCCGTCGTCAGCCAGTACCTGCAGTGGCTCGGCGGGATCCTCACGCTCGACCTCGGTGACTCGGCGGCCACGCAGGCACCGGTCAGCGAGCTCCTGTCGAGCCGGGTCGGCAACTCGCTGTTCCTCGTGCTGATCTCCGCGGCGGTGGCGATCCCGCTGTCGATCGGGATCGGCGTGTGGACCGCGATGCGGCGCGACCGCCCGGTCGACCACATCGTCACTACGGGCTCACTCATCCTGGCCTCGCTGCCGGAGTTCGTGATCGGGATCGTCCTGATCATCGTGTTCGCGACAGAGGTGGTGCAGTGGTTCCCGGCCGTCTCGCTGCTCGGCCCGGGCCAGAAGGCGTGGAACGACCCTCAGATTGTGGTGCTGCCCGCGGCCACGCTCGTGCTGGCGGTGGTGCCCTACATCAGCCGCATCATGCGCGGCTCGATGGTCGAGGTGCTCGAGAGCGAGTACGTGACGATGGCGACGCTGAAGGGGCTGCCGCGCCGGACGGTGATCTGGCGGCATGCGGTGCCGAACGCGATCGTGCCCGCGATCCAGGTGACCGCCCTGCAGCTCGCCTACCTCGCGGGCGGCGTCGTGGTCGTCGAGTTCGTCTTCTCCTATCCGGGGATCGGGGTGGCGCTGGTGGAGGCGGTCGGCAACCGCGACCTGCCGGTCGTGCAGGCGGTGACCATGCTGGCCGCCGGCATCTACGTGGGGCTCAACCTGCTGGCCGACGTGGCGACCATCCTCGTCACGCCGAAGCTGAGGACGGCCGGGCGGTGAGCGACCAGACCGTCGACAGCGCCATCGACCTCGCGCTCGCGCAGGAGGCGCGCCTAGAGCGCGTCCCGGCGCGCCGCCGCTTCGCCTTCGTGGGCGAGGCGATGCGGCTCTGGCGCACCCGCATCGGCGTCGGGATCGTCGCGCTGATCGTGCTGGTGGCGCTGGCCGGCCCGCTCGTGGCCCCGCACTCGCCGACAGAGTTCGTGGCGCCGCCGAACAGCCTGCCCGGAGGCGAGGCGACCTTCGGCGCGGACTCGCTCGGGCGCGACGTGCTGAGCCGGTTCCTCCACGGCGGGCGCACGGTCCTGTGGCTGGCCCTCGCCTCCACCGCGCTCGGCATCGTGGTCGGCACGGTGGTCGGGCTGATCGCCGCCTACTCGCGCAACTGGCTCGACGACGTGCTCATGCGCGGCAACGACGTCCTGCTCGCGTTCCCGCAGATCATCTTCGTCCTCCTGGCCGTGTCGGCCGTCGGGCCCAAGCTGTGGCTGATCGTGCTGACGGTGGGGCTCACCCACGCGCCAAGGGTGGCGCGGGTGATCCGCGGCGCCGCGCTCGAGGTCGTGCAGCGCGACTTCGTGAAGAGCGCGGAGGCGGTGGGGGAGCGGCGCACGCGCATCGTCTTCGGCGAGCTGCTTCCCAACGTGACGAGCCCGCTGCTGGTGGAGATCGGGCTTCGGATGACGTACTCGATCGGCCTCGTCGCGGGGATCAGCTTCCTCGGCTTCGGCCTCCAGCCGCCGGCCGCCGACTGGGGGCTGATGATCAACGAGAACCGCCTGGCGATCACGGTGCAGCCGTGGTCGGTCATCCTGCCGGTGGCCGCCATCGGCCTGCTCACGATCGGCACGAACCTGATCACCGACGGCCTCTCGCGGGCGCTGGCCGGCATCGACCGGAGGTCGGAGGCGTGACCCCGCCCGTCGTCGAGGTCGCGGATCTGCGCGTCGAGCTCGAGGGCTCCGGCGTGGACGTCGTCGACGAGATCGACCTGCTGATCCACGAAGGCGAGGTGCT
>JBKGUS010000419.1:0-3767 GCA_046462295.1 Thermoleophilaceae bacterium
TCGATCCAGGTGGACGTGTTCGCCGAGCGGCTCGCCTTCCAGCGCAACGCCGAGCTCGAGTTCGAGCGCAACCGCGAGCGCTACGCCTTCCTGCGCTGGGGCCAGACGGCGTTCGACAACTTCAGCGTCGTGCCACCCAACACCGGCATCTGCCACCAGGTGAACCTCGAGTACCTCGGCCGCGTGGTGGAGACGCGCGACGGCCAGGCGTTCCCCGACACGCTCGTCGGGACGGACTCCCACACCACGATGATCAACGGCCTCGGCGTGCTCGGCTGGGGCGTGGGAGGGATCGAGGCGGAGGCCGCGATGCTGGGTCAGCCGGTCTCGATGCTCATCCCGCAGGTGGTGGGCTTCCGGTTGACCGGCGAGCTGCCCGAGGGCTCGACCGCCACCGACCTGGTCCTCACCGTCACCCAGATGCTCCGCGAGCGGGGCGTGGTCGGGAAGTTCGTGGAGTTCTTCGGCGAGGGGCTTGCCGGCCTGCCGCTGGCGGACCGGGCGACGATCGGCAACATGGCGCCCGAGTACGGCGCGACCTGCGGGATCTTCCCGGTGGACGCCGAGACACTCCGCTACCTCGAGTTCTCGGGACGCCCGCGCGCGCGCGTGGAGCTCGTCGAGGCCTACTGCCGCGAGCAGGGCATGTTCCACGACGAGGACTCCGAGGACGCCGTCTACTCCGACGCCCTCGAGCTCGATCTCGGCGACGTGGAGCCGTCGCTCGCTGGCCCCAAGCGCCCCCAGGATCGGGTCGCACTGTCGAACGCGGCGCAGGACTTCCGCGCGGCGCTGACGGACCTGGTCGACGACTGGGACCTGGAGCCCGGCACCCAGGACGAGGCCGTGGCGGAGTCCTTCCCGGCGAGCGATCCTCCGGCGCCCGCCGACGGGGTGGGCGGCGTGGAGCCGCGCACGGTGCAGGCGCGCGGCGGCGCCGGGCCGGCGCTGGCAGAGCGGCCGGAGGGGCTCGACCACGGCGCTGTGGTGATCGCGGCGATCACGAGCTGCACGAACACGTCGAACCCGTCGGTGATGCTCGGCGCCGGCCTGCTCGCCAGGAACGCCGTGGAGGCCGGGCTGGCGCGGCGGCCCTGGGTGAAGACCTCGCTCGCGCCCGGATCCAAGGTGGTCACCGAGTACCTCGAGCGCGCCGGACTGATTGAGCCGCTGTCGGCGCTCGGCTTCGACCTCGTCGGCTACGGCTGCACGACCTGCATCGGCAACTCGGGGCCGCTGCCCCCCGAGATCTCGCGGGAGATCCAGGAGCGCGAGCTGGTCGTGGCCTCGGTGCTGTCCGGCAACCGCAACTTCGAGGGCCGCATCCACCCCGAGGTGAAGATGAATTACCTGGCGTCGCCGCCACTGTGCGTGGCGTACGCGCTGGCCGGGCGGATGGACGTGGACCTGCTCGGTGAGCCGCTGCAGGGCGACGTGTGGCTGCGCGATTTGTGGCCGAGCCGCCAGGAGGTGGCCGAGGTGATGGAGCGTGCGATCGAGTCGGACATGTTCCGCAAGAGCTACGGCGAGGTCTTCGAGGGCGACGAGAACTGGAACGCCCTCGACGTACCCGAGGGCGACCGCTACGCCTGGGACCCGGAGTCGACCTATGTGCGGCGGCCGCCGTACTTCGAGAACGCGTCGCCCGATGCGAGTGAGATCAAGGGGGCGCGAGCTCTCGCCGTCCTGGGCGACAGCGTGACTACGGACCACATCTCACCCGCGGGGGCGATCAAGCGGGACTCGCCCGCCGGGCAGTACCTGCTCGAGCACGGGGTGCAGCAGCGCGGCTTCAACTCCTACGGCGCAAGACGCGGGAATCACGAGGTCATGATGCGCGGCACCTTCGCCAACGTCCGCCTGCGGAACCGGCTCGCGCCCGGCACGGAGGGCGGGTTCACCACGAAGGACGGCGAGGTGCTGTCCATCTACGACGCCGCGATGGACTACGCCGCCGAGGGCGTGCCGCTGTACGTGCTCGCCGGCAGTGAGTACGGCTCCGGCTCGTCGCGTGACTGGGCCGCAAAGGGTCCGCGCCTGCTCGGAGTGCGCTTCGTGATCGCCGAGTCATACGAACGGATCCACCGGTCCAACCTGGTGGGGATGGGCGTGCTGCCGCTGCAGTTCCCCGAAGGAGAGTCGGTGGAGTCCCTGGGGCTGACGGGGGAGGAGTCGTTCGATCTGGCGCCGCTCGAGGACGGCGCGCGCACACTCTCCGTGAGCGCGTCCAACGGCGTGGAGTTCGAGGCGCGGGTGCGAATCGACACACCCAACGAGTGGCGCTACTACCGCTCCGGCGGGATCCTCCACTTCGTGCTGCGCGGACTGCGCGGCTAGTGGCCGAGCCCGACGCTCGGCAGGGCGCAAGCGACCGGCTCGGCGGGGCGCGCAGCGATCCCATTCGTCACCACGACCTCTGCTTCGGCTGCGGCCAGGCGAACCTATTCGGGTTGCAACTGGAGCTGGAACGGGCCGGGGACGGCGTTGAGGGCCGCTTCTTCGTGAAGCAGGACCACCAGGGCCCGCCGGGGTACGCGCACGGCGGGGTGATCGCCGCGGCGCTCGACGAGGCGATGGCGCTGGTGGTGTTCGAGCGAGGGACGTTCGCGGTGACCGGGCGGCTGGAGGTCGACCTGCTGGCGCCGGCGCCGGTGGGGACGTTCGTGCAGGTGAGCGCCCGGGTGTCGGTCGAGGGAGAGCGCACGCTGGAGCTCAGCGCGGAGGCGGCGGGGGAAGACGGGCGCCGGTTGGCGGCGGCGAGGGGGACGTTCGTGCGGGTGCGGTCGCCCTAGCGCCACCCGGTCCGCTTCGCGCCGGGCCGCTCGCAGATTGACAGTTGATAGATCAATCAATAGACTGCGTCGGGCATGGCGATCAGGTCGACATCCGAGGAGCGGCGCGAGCAGGTCATCGCGGCGGCGGTGAAGGAGTTCGCCGACAACGGCTTCCACGCCACCAGCACGGGGGCGATCGCCAAGCGGGCGGGCATCTCGCAGCCTTACATCTACGCGCTGTTTGCCAACAAGCACGAGCTCTTCCTGGCGGTGCACCGGCATGTGGTCGACCGCATCCGCCGGGCGTTTCTCGAGGCGGCCCGCGGCGAGGCGACTCCGGAGGAGCGCCTGTCGAGCATGGGACACGCCTATGTTGAGCTGCTGGCGGACCGCGACGAGATCCTCGTCCAGATGCAGGCCCACGCCGCCGCCGGCGATCCCGCGCTGCGCGAGCCGGTCCGGCGGGAGTTCATGCGTCTCATCGAGGATGTCCGGAGGATGAGCGGTGCCTCGCAGGAGAACGTCATGGGCTTCTTCGCCAAGGGCATGCTGCTGAACGTGGTGGCCGCCCTGGAGCTGCCCGACGAGTGCGTGCCGATCTCGGACGAAGCGGCGGCGTAGCCCTCTCTTTTTTGAATCTCTCCTGATAGATCAATCAATAACAAGGAGCCAACGATGCAACGCTCACACGTCTTCACCCTCGCGATCGTCTCGGTCGCCCTCTTCATGGTCACGCTCGACAACCTCGTCGTGACCAATGCCCTCGTGAGCATCCGCGAGGACCTCGGCGCCTCTCTCGAGGAGCTCGAGTGGACCGTCAACGCGTACACGCTCAGCTTCGCCGTGTTCCTGCTGACAGCGGCGGCGCTCGGCGACCGGCTCGGCCGACGCGCGGTGTTCGCGGCCGGAATCGGCATCTTCACCGTCTCGTCCGCTGCGGCCGCTCTGGCGCCGAGCACCGACGCCCTGATCGCCGCGCGAGCGCTGCAGGGA
>JBKGUS010000420.1:0-14143 GCA_046462295.1 Thermoleophilaceae bacterium
GCGCTCTACGAGGCCTCGCAGGCGGATGTGCGCGTGGACCTGAACGTCCGCGGGATCTGCTGCCTGCGCGCCGGCGTGCCGGGCGTGTCGGAGAACATCCGTGTCGTGTCCGTGGTCGGTCGCTTCCTCGAACACTCGCGGCTGTATGGGTTCTGGCGCGGGGAGGAGCGCGACTACTGGATGGGGTCCGCGGACCTCATGCCCCGCAACCTGGACACGCGCGTCGAGCTGCTCGCTCCGATCGTGGACCGGAACCTGCGAACCGAGGTCGAGGACACGCTCGAGCGCTGCCTCGCGGACGACAGCTTCGCCTGGGAGCTCGGGCCGGAGGGCGACTGGGAGCGGCGCACCGGGCGGCGGCGCTCGGCACACCGCGAGCTGATGGACCGCGCCGCGGCGCGCGTCTCAGCGGAGTAGTCAATCCGCGCGCACTCGGCCGAGCCGAGTGCTTGCGGCCAGGCGCGCCTTCAACTCGAGGATCCGCGCGGCCGCCTCGCGCACCCGTCTTCTGAACGCCGGCGATTCGCGGGCCTCGCGGAGGAGCCAGGGATGGATCAGGTTCCAGCTGGCGCTGCCGGTCGTGAGGATCAGGTCCGCCCCCGCTCGCAGCGAGCGCTCCGCGGCGCGCGCCACCCCCGAGCGGTCCAGCACGGCCTGCGCCTCGATGCTGTCGGTCACGATCACGCCGTCGTAGCCGAGCCGGTCGCGCAGGAGGCCCGTGACGATGGCGCGTGACTGCGAGGCGATCCGGTTCGCGTCCAGCTCGGGGTAGAGGGCGTGGGAGAGCATGACGAGGGGCGCGCCGGCCTCGACCGCGGCCCGGAAGGGGACGAGGTCGGTCGTAACCGCTCCCGTTACGAGTGCCGACGCGTCGTCGGTGTTCACCTGGGCGCGGCCGAGGCCCGGGAAGTGCTTGGCCGTGGCGGCCACACCGGCTGATCGCATGCCCTCGATCGAGGCGCGGGTGCGCGCGGCGATGCCATTCGGGTCGCCAGCGAAGGCGCGGAAGCCCATCACGGGGGCGGCGCCGCCCGGCACGTCGGCCACCGGCGCGAGGTTCACATTGACGCCGGCGCGACTGATCTGGCGGCCGGCCTCGCGGGCGCTGCTCCGCACCGCCGCCGCGTCCCCCTGCGACGGTTGCCCGGCCTCCGGGCCGGCCCAGCTCACCGTGCGGATCTCGCCGCCCTCCTGGTCGACCATGACGAGCGCGTCGCCGCGCGCGTGGCGCTGAAGCGCGCCGGTGAGGCGGCGCCACTCGGCCTCCGAGCCCGCGTTGAAGCCGAACAGGATCACCCCGGCCGTCTCGCGAGCGCGGAGGCGCCGGCGGATGTAGTCCGGAGGCGCGGGGTCGGGGAAGCTCGAGACGATCAGCTGGCCGACCTGCTGGCGGAGCGTGAGCCGGTCGACCGCGGCGAGGGCGCGCTCGCGGCGCTGCTCCTGCGCCTGCTCGGCAACCTCGGCCGGCTGCGGCTGCGTCTCCTGATCGTCCCCTCCGGCGCCGACAGCGACGCCGGCGGCGAATGCAGTGAGGGCTGCGCTCAGCAGCAGCGCCAGCCTGCGGCGCGCCGCAGGGTCACTCGATAGCCGCATGACCTGGCTCCGACTCAGCCGAAGCCTGTTGCGGCCCTCCCTCCTCCTCGAGCCCCGCCCAGCGGCAGCCGTCCGTCAGGGCCACCAGTCCGAACGCGTCCACCGGCCCGAGCGCGCCCGTGCCCTGGAGCCCTCCCTCCGCCGCCAGCTGCGCTCCCCAGGCGAGCACGCGGCCCGTGAACGTGTAGGCGTCCACTCCGGTCACCTGGACCTCGGCTAGCTCGCGCCCGGCGCCGTCGTAGGCGATCGCCACGATGTGCGAGCCGACCTGGGCGCGCGCCGCCGCGTCGGGCCCTCCCGTGGAGCCCTTGACGAACCGCTCGCCGGCCATCCGGAGCAGGCGGGAGGCGCCGGGCAGGCTTGCGCCAAGCGAGAAGACCTGCATCGGGCGCGAGAACGGGCCGAACCAGCCGAGGTAGACGTTCACCTCGCGCAGCTGGGGGGCCACGCGCGGCAGCGTGAAGTGCTCGGAGCTGCCGACGGACACCGCCTCGCGCGGCTTCGAGCCCACTTGGAAGCTGCGCACCCGCTTGGCGGCGCGCTCCGTCCGCACGCGGCCATCCCGGAACGCGAAGCCGGGCGCCGCCATGGACGCCGCCATGCTGGCCTGGGTGCCGCCGCTCGGCTTGCCACGGCCGCGAACGAAATAGCCGACGTCGACCCGCACGGCGTCGTCGCCCGACCTGCGCAGGGCCAGCGCGCCGGCCAGGTTCCCGGGCACCCAGTCGTAGCCAAAGGCGGTCAGCATCGCCGCGCCCTTCCGCTCCGCCGCCGGGCCGTAGCGCTCGAACACCTCGCGGATGAAGCCGGCCTCGCCCGTCGAGTCCAGGTAGTGCGCCCCAGCGGTGGTGGCGGCCGCCGCCGCGGGACCGCCCCAGCGGGTGAACGGGCCGACGGTCGTGACGAGCACGTCCCCCTTTTCGATCAGTGCCGCGACGCTCGGCGGGTCCGAAACGTCGGCCACCGCGGTCTCGAGCCCGCCGCCCAGCTCCTCGGCGAGCGCTTCCAGCTTGTCCCGGCTGCGCGCAGCGAGCACCGGCTTCATGCCGCGCTCGGCCATCGCCTCCGCGACGAGACGACCGGTGTAGCCGGTGGCGCCGAAGAGGACGGTGCGGCACGCCACGGCCTAGTGGTCTCCGGAGGCGACCACTAGCTCGCCGGACGCCGTTCCTCGAGCACCGCGCGTACGCGCTCGATCGCCTGCGGCGCGGTCCGCTCGACGCGGCGCAGGTCCCAGCCCGTCAGGGTCACGAGGCGCATCGGCGCCGTGGCCGTGACCGTGGCGTTGCGCAGCGTCTTCTCGAGCAGGCCGACCTCGCCGAAGAAGTCCCCCGGACCGAGGTCGGCCACGTGCTCGCCGCCGCGCGTGACCTCCGCGCTCCCCTCCTCGATCGCCATGAACTCGTACGAGAAGTCGCCCTCACGAACCAGCACCTTGCCGGCCTCGACCGAGACCTCCTGCGCGAAGGGCGCGATCTGTGCGAGCTCTTCGTCCCCCACCTCCTCGAACAGCGGGATCGACTTCAGCCTGCTGGCATCCAACGGTCCGTCCTCCTGGCTCGCGGTCGGGCGCGACCTTATCCGACTGACGCCTTCACACGTACCATTGCCGTGCGCACCAATATGTTCGCTCGCTTCGCATCCAGCCTCCTCCTGGGCCGCCTGCGCGAGGGCCGGATCGAGATCGTCGAGGGCGGGCGTCGGCGCGGCTTCGGGCCGCCGGATGCTCCGCTCACCGCGACCGTCCGCGTGCACGATCCCGGCTTCTGGCCTGCGCTGGTCGGTGGCAGCCGGCGGCTGGCTGACGCGTACGGGTCAGGCGTGTGGGACAGCGACGACATCGTCACGCTCGTGCGGATCGGCGCCCGGGAGATGCCGCGGCTCGACCGCTGGCGCCGGCCGGTGGCGCGGCTGCGGAACGTGTTCTCGCGGATGCCGCGCAACACGCGCGCGGGCGCCCGCCGCCACGTGGCCGCCCACTATGACCTCGGCAACGACCTGTTCCGGCTGTTCCTGGACGAGTCGATGACCTACTCCTGCGCGATATTCGAGCCGGCGGACGCGTCGCTGCAGGAGGCGCAGGAGGCGAAGCTCGAGCGGGTCTGCCGCAAGCTCGACCTGGGCCCGGAGGACCACGTGCTGGAGATCGGGACGGGATGGGGCTCGTTCGCGCTCCACGCGGCGGGCCGGTACGGCTGCCGGGTCACGACCACCACGATCTCGCGCGATCAGCACGAGGCGGCGACGCAGCGGGTGCGCGACGCCGGGCTCGAGGACCGCGTGACGGTGCTGCTCGAGGACTACCGCGACCTGCGAGGCCGCTACGACAAGCTCGTCTCGATCGAGATGATCGAGGCGGTCGGCTGGCAGTACTTCGACCTGTTCTTCCGCCGCTGCGGCGAGCTGCTCGACCCGGACGGGCTGATGCTGCTGCAGGCGATCGTGATCGACGACCGCGCCTACGAGATCGAGAAGGCGTCGCGCTCATTCATCAAGGAGCTGGTCTTCCCGTCTGGGTGCCTGCCGTCGGTGGAGGTGATCTCTCGCTGTGTGGCGCGGACCACGCGGCTGCGGATGCTCGACCTGGAGGACATCACCGGCCACTACCCGGAGACGCTGCGGCGGTGGCGCGAGAACTTCGTGCGCTTCGCGGGACGCGTGGCGGAGTTGGGCTACGACCCGCGCTTCCGCCGGCTCTGGGAGCTCTACCTCGCGTACTGCGAGGGCGGCTTCCTCGAGCGCCGGATAGGTGACGTGCAGGCGCTGCTGGCCGGTCCCGCGTACCGCGGGCCGGCGTCGAGCCGCGAGCGGGTCGCGGCGCTGAGCGGCGGCTAGAGCTCGCGCCGCGCGAACTTCGTGACCGCCTCCCGCGCACGCTGCCGGCGTGGGCGTTCGTTCCAGTGGTCCGGGTCGATCCGCTCGGAGACGGTCAGGTCCCGCTCGAAGGCCTCGTGCAGCTCGCCCGCGAAGCGCTCGCTTTGCACGCACAGCGCCACCTCGTCGTGGAGCTGGAAGGAGCGGTTGTCGAAGTTGACCGAGCCGACGCACGACCAGCTCCCGTCGACCACGAGCGACTTCGCGTGGAGCATCGTCGGGCAGTACTCGTAAAGCTCGACTTCGGCTTCGAGCAGGGCGTCGTAGCTGGCGCGCCCGGCGGTGCGGACGAACTCCTTGTCGATGTGCGTCCCGGGCATGAGAATGCGCAGCTCCACCCCCCGCTCCGCTGCCTCCAGCAACGCCTCGGTGAATGCGGGACGGGGCACGAAGTAGGCCGAGGTCAGCTCGATCGAGCGCTCGGCGGCGGCCAGCGCGAGGTAGACCAGCGCCTCGGCGTTCGTGTCCCCCACCGTGGCGCTCGAGCGCATCACCTGACACGGAGTCCGCGCGCACTCGGCCGAGCCGAGTGCTTGCGGCTGGGTTCCGCCGTCCTCCACCTCGTCGAGGTCCGGCAGGTAGCGGTCTCCCGCCAGTACGTTGCCGGTTCCCTCGAGCCAGTTCTCGGCGAACGCCCCCTGGAGGCCGCGCACCACCGGGCCGCGCACGCGCACGTGGGTGTCGCGCCAGTGGTCGGGGTCCTGGGCGTCGCCTGTCCACTCCTCGGCGATCCCGACGCCGCCCGTGAACCCGACCGCGCCGTCCACGATCAGCAGCTTGCGGTGCGTGCGGTGCTGCAGCCTGCGGACCGCGTACGGCTTCGGCGGTCGGAACCAGCAGAACGTGACGCCCGCGTCGCGCATCTGCTCGACGAGCCTGCGCTCCATACGGGCGCCGCCGACGGCGTCGATCAGCACGTTGCACTCCACGCCGACACTGACGCGATCGCAGAGCGCGTCCGCCACCTCGATCGCGATGTCGCCCTTCCAGTAGGCGTAGGTGAGCAGATTGATGGTCTCCTCGGCCTGGCGGATCGCCTCCAGGTAGGCGGGGAAGATCTGGTCGCCGTTGATCAGGAGGTCGACGTCGTTGCCGTAGGACACCGGCGCGCCGGTGAGCGCCTCAGCCGCCCGGAGGAAGCTCGGCCCTGAGACGTCCACCTCGCCGCGCAGCGTGTAGCCGTGTCCGCCCTCGCGCCGGTGGCGCAGGCTATCGGCGGTGTACCAGGCCGCCCCGGCCGCCGCCACCCCCGCCGGCCAGGCATAGCGGGCCACGTCCCTGCGATCGCCATTGCGGCTGAACCTCCCTGAAGCCATGGCTCGGTGTAGCTACCCCGACGTAGGATGCTCGACACATGGCAGTGGCGCCTCCTCCTTCGGTCCCATCGGGCGTGCTCCAGCGGGTGCGCGCCGACATGCGCTCGCAGCGGGCCGCTCGCGGTGCATGGCCGCCCGGCGAGATGTCGTTCAGCCCGCGCCGCACACGCGAGTTCGAGCGCGAGCCGCTCCCGCTGCTGCTGCGCATGCGCGAGCGGCACGGGCCCGTCTTCACGATCCGCCTGCTCTACCAGCCCGTCGTGTTCGCGCTCGGCCCCGAGGCGAATCACTACATGACTGTGTCGCACGCGTCGAACTTCCGCTGGCGTGACGGCGGCATGGGCGACTTGATCCCGCTGCTCGGCGACGGGCTGCTCACCACCGACGGCGAATACCACCGCCGCGCCCGCCGGATCATGCTGCCGGCGTTCCACCGCGAGCAGCTGGCCGCGTCGACGTCGACCATGGAGGACGAGGCAGAGCGCGCCGTGTCAGGCTGGCGCGCCGGCGAGCGGCTCGACCTCTACATGTGGACGCGCCGGCTGGCGCTGCGGATCGCCATGCGCGCGCTGTTCGGGTTCGACCCGGACCGCGACTCCCGCGACGCGCGGATGGCCGCCAAGTTCGAGGAGACGCTCGGCTACTGGGGCCGGGACTACGCGCTGCAGATGCTCCGCGGGCCCGGGTCGCCGTGGCGGGCGATGAACCGAGCGAAGGCAGAGCTCGATCGGGTGATCTTCGCGGAGATCGCGCGGCGGCGGGCGAGCGGCGAGCGCGGCGTGGACATCCTCAGCCTCCTACTCGACGCCTCCGACGAGGACGGCTCCCGGCTGTCCGACCGCGAGCTGCGCGACCAGGTGATGACGCTGCTGTTCGCCGGCCATGACACGGCCACCTCGACGGTCACGTTCATGTTCTACGAGCTGGCGCGCAACCCGCAGGAGACCGACCCGCTGTCGCAGCTCGACATGGTGCTCGACGAGACCCTGCGGATGTACCCGCCCGCCTGGATCGGGCCGCGCCGGTCGATCGATGCGTTCGAGCTTTTCGGCGTCGAGGTGCCCGGCGGGGTGATGGTGAACTACTGCTCCTGGGCGAGCCACCACCTGCCGGAGGTGTTCCCGGAGCCGTGGCGCTTCCTGCCCTCGAGGTTTGCCCCGGACGCAAAGGCGGCGCTGCCGAAGGGCGCCTACGTGCCGTTCGGCGGCGGCTCGCGCACGTGCATCGGAATGCGCTTCGGGCAGCTGGAGATCAAGGCGATCGCCCGCGCGATCCTGAGCCGCTTCTCGCTCGAGCTGGCCGAGCCGGGACGGCGGATGTCGATCCGCCAGATGCCAACGCTGTCGCCGCGCGGCGGGCTGCCCGTGGTGGTGCGAGCACACGGCTGAAGCCGTCCTCGAGCGCCTTGGCGTGTTCTGCATGCTTCTATTGGGCTGAGGGCTCGAAGAGACGCAACGACGTCGTGGTTCACTCCACGTTCATCGTCCAGAGCATCTACGGGGCCATTCAGGAGTATGCCGGGACAGAACGGCCCGCGTGGCTGGATCTCTGACTTCGATTTCCGGCTAATACACTCGCCACGCGGGCGCTTAGCTCAGGTGGTAGAGCGCGGTCCTTACAAGGCCGAGGCCGCAGGTTCGAGCCCTGCAGCGCCCATGCGCCGCGTAAACCGCTCGGGGGGCGAGTTCTAGTATCAGGCCTGTGAACATCCGGCTGTTCTGGAAGTCCCTCGTGGTGCAGGCGATCGTTGTCGCCGTGCCGTTCGTTCTTCTCGGGCTGGCGTTCGACGAGGGCTTCTTCGAGGACTGGGGCTGGGTGGCCGGGCCGGTCACGTGGCTCGCCTGCGCGGCGGTGACGGCGCGGATCCTGTCCATGCCGCCGGGCTACGTGCTCTTCTCGGCGGTGGCCGGCGGGGTGGCGGGAGCGATCGTGTTCCTGGTCGCGTCCCACTGGGCCGGCATGGTGGCGGGCCTCCTCGTGTTCGCGGCGTCCTGCGGGAGCTACGACGCCGAGGCGGAGGCCGACGCGCAACGGGAGTACGAGGAGCATAAGCGCGTGCGACAGGAGCGGAAGCGGGCGGAGCGCGAGGGGACTGCGGCGCCTTGACTACTCCCTCTACTCGGCCACCACCTGGGTGAACTCGGCGGTGTGCACGTCGCCGGCGTGCTTGAACTGCAGGAAGAGCCGGTAGCTGCCCTCGGTCGGGAACTCGGTCTCGAAGCCGATCGCGTCGTCAGGGCCGCCGCCGTGGCCTTCGCTCCCGGCGGGGTGCGTGTGCAGGTAGGCCAGGTCCTCCGCGCGTAGCGCCACCAGGTGGCCCTTCGCCCCCAGGTAGTCCTGGACCGCCACCCGCTCGCCGTCGCGGCTCACGTGGAAGGCGAGCTCGGTCGGCTGCCCGGCGCCCGCGCTGCCCGCCTCGAGGTCGACGCGGTAGCCGCTGTCCGTGACCGCTGTGACCGAGGGATCAGGCAGAGGCTGCTGCTCGGCGGTACCGGCAACGGTGAGGTCGCGGGCGAGCGTCTGGTTCTCGCCGTCGTGCTTGAAGTCCGCAAAGACGCGGTAGTCGCCGGGCTCCTGGATCGTCACCGGCACCGTCCACGTGCCGTCCGCCGCCATGCGCGGATGGAGGTGCTGGAAGCCCGTCAGGTCACGGCGTGCCAGGATCAGGTGGAGCCGCCTCTCGTGCTCGACCTCGAAGTCGCGCACCGTCTCCCCGTCCTCGCCGGCGATCTGGAAGCGCAGCTCCCCGCGCTCGCCGGGGGCCATGCGTGTCGTGTCGAGCTCGAACGTCAGCCCGCCCGCGCCGGCCGCCAGGCCGCGCACCGGGTCCGGCGTCGCCGACTCGGCATGCCCGCCGGCCGCCTCGCCGTGACCGCCCTGCATCCGCTCGGCTGCCTGGCCGCCGTGGCCCATCCCCTCCTCGCTGGGGGAAATCAGCTCGGCCGTCAGGACGATCGAGCCGAACACTGCTGCCACCGCCGCGATGACGCCCACCACGCGCGGCGATGGGCCGCCGTGCACGCCGGTCTCGTGAACCACGGCGTGGCCCTTGCCGCGGGCGATCAGCCAGCGGTTGAGCGGCAGCGCGAAGGCTCCCGCCACCACGAGCGCGACGGAGAGGGCGCCCCAGAATAGGACGTCTCCGAGCCCGGCCTCCATCGCGCCCGGGACGAGCAGCATGATGCCGTTGTCGACGATCTCCATGACCGCGATCGAGGCGGTGTCGGCGGCGAGCGCGATCGGGACGACGGCGGCGATCGTGAAGCCGGCGCGCAGCAGCGGCAGGCTGGTCAGCGTGTAGCCGAAGAGGAACGCCAGCGCGACGGCGAGCGCGATCGTCTGGAGGTCGGAGAACCCCAGCGCGGTGCCGATCACCATGCCGAGGACCTCGCCGATGGCGCACCCGGTCAGGCAATGCAGGGTGGCGCTCAGCGCGACCACGGTGAGGGCGCCGCCCGCGGTCGGCATCTCGTGATGCTCGTGGGGATGAGTGGCGGTGTCCATCTAGGTCTCGAGTACCCGGCCGGGAGCCGAGGTCTGGAAGCGTCGCAGCCGCAGCGCGTTGCCGACGACGGAGACGCTCGAGAGCGCCATCGCCGCGGCGGCGACGATGGGGTTGAGCAGGCCCGCGGCGGCGAGCGGCAGCGCGGCCACGTTGTAGCCGAACGCCCAGGTGAGGTTCTGCTTGATGGTGCGCAGCGTGGCGCGCGAGAGGCGGATCGCGTCGACGGCGGCGGTGAGGTCGCCGGACACGAGCGTGAGGTCGGACGCCTCGATCGCAACGTCGGTGCCGGTGCCGATCGCCAGCCCGAGGTCCGCCTGGGCGAGCGCCGGCGCATCGTTCACGCCGTCGCCGACCATCGCCACGACGCGGCCCGCTTCCTGAAGCCGGCGGATGACCGCGGCCTTGTCCGACGGCAGCACCTCCGCGATTACCTCGTCCACGCCGATCTGCTCGGCGATGGCCCGCGCGGTGCGCTCGTTGTCGCCGGTGAGCAGCACCGGCCGGAACCCGAGGCGCCGCAGCTCGGCGATCGCCGTCCGGCTGTTCGGCTTGACCGTGTCGGAGACGACGAAGACGGCGCGGGCCTGGCCGTCCCAGCCGGCCAGCACGGCCGTGTGGCCGCTCGCCTCCGCCCGCTCGCGGGCGGCCCGCAGCGCCCCGGGGACCTCGAATCCCCATTCGGCCAGCAGCCGCTCCTGCCCGACGAGCACCAGCCGGTCGGAGCCGAGCGTCGCCTCGACACCGACACCTTCCCGATTGGCGAAGGCGTCGAGCACGGGAAACGGGCCGACCTCCTTGCGTGCGGCGTCGGCGACAGCGCGGGCGATGGGATGCTCGGACGCGTCCTCGGCGGCACCCGCAAGACGGAGCGCCTCGTCACGCTCGACCCCGTCGGCGAGGACGAGGTCGACCAGCGACATCCGGCCGCTCGTGACGGTCCCGGTCTTGTCGAGGACGACGGTGTCCACGCGGCGGGTCGCCTCGAGGATCTCCGGACCCTTGATGAGCAGCCCGAGCTGGGCGCCGCGGCCGGTCCCGACCATCAGCGCCGTGGGCGTTGCCAACCCGAGCGCGCAGGGGCAGGCGATGATCAGGACCGCGACGGCGGCCGTGAAGGCGAAGCCGGCGCCCTCACCGGATCCCAGCCAGAAGCCGAGCGTGGCCACAGAGAGGGCCACGACCACCGGGACGAACACCCCCGAGACGCGATCGGCGAGCCGCTGAACCGGGGCCTTGCCGGACTGCGCCTCGGTGACCAGGCGGGCGATCTGCGCAAGCGCCGTGTCCGCGCCGACCTTGGTGGCACGGACGACGAGGCGCCCGCCCACGTTCACGGTGGCGCCGGCCACCTCCGACCCGGGACCGACCTCGACCGGGACGGACTCACCGGTCAGCAAGCTCATGTCGACAGCGGAGCGGCCGTCCTCCACCACCCCGTCGGTCGCTACCTTCTCACCGGGACGGACGAGGAAGCGGTCGCCGACCTGGAGCTCCTCGATCGGCACCAGCCGCTCGCCGCCGTCGGCGTCGAGCACCGACGCGTCGCGGGCGCCCAGCTCGAGCAGCGCCTCGATCGCCGCGCCGGCGCGCCGCTTCGCGCGCGCTTCGAAGTAGCGGCCGGCGAGCACGAACGTCGTGACGACCGCGGCGACCTCGAGGTAGATGTCGTCGGCGCCGCCGCCCTGCTCCGGGATCAGCTCGAACCCCATCGTCATCCCGGTCATGCCGGCGTCGCCGATGAACAGGGCGTAGACGGACCACAGCCAGGCGGCGAGAGTGCCGAGGCTGATCAGCGTGTCCATGGTCGCCGCCCCGTGGCGCAGGTTCAGCCACGCGGCGCGGTGGAAGGGCCAGCTGCCCCACAGCACGACGGGCGTGGCGAGCTGGAGCACGAGCCACTGCCAGTTGTCGAACTGGAGGGCGGACACCATGGACAGGAGGAGCACAGGCAGGGACAGCAGCGCGCTGACCACAAGGCGGATCCGAAGCGAGGCGGTCTCGTCACGCGGGGGGACGCCCTCTGGCGCCGCCTCCTCGGTGACCGGCAGCACGGCCTCGTAGCCGACCGCCTCGACGGCCTGTACGAGCTCCTCCGCGGCCACCGCCCCTGCGTCGTAGTCGACGGTGGCCCTCTCGGTGGCGTAGTTGACGGTCGCCGTCACCCCGTCGAGGCTGTTCAGATTCTTCTCGACGCGCGAGGCGCACGACGCGCAGGTCATGCCGGTGATGGGCAGGTCGAGGTGCTCAGTGGCCATGCGCCTCACCCACCTCGCGCGTGAAGGCGGCCGTGTGGATGCGATCGTCCACCTTGAACTGGAGGAACAGGCGGTAGCGGCCCTTCGAGGGGTACTCGACCGCGAAGCGGATGTCGCTGCCCTGGCTTGCCTCGGACTCCGGGTGGACATGCAGGAAGGCGAGATCGCCCTCGCGCAGGGCCACGAGATGGCCGCGGGCGCCGAGGTACGGGTCGATGTCCCGCACCCGCTGGCCGTCGTCGAAGACGATGAAGCGGACCTCGCCGCGGGCCTGGTCGAGGCGCACGTCGAGGCCGGTGTCGGTTTGGGCCATCGTGGCGGGGTGCGGAAGCTCCCGGGCGACGAATCGGCCGTCCACCTGAAGGTCGGCGCCGAGCGTGTAGGACTCGCCGCCACTGCTGAAGTCGGCGAAGACGCGATGGGTGCCGGCGCCGGCCAGTCGCAGCGGGACCGTCCAGCCGCCATCCTTCGTCTGCTCGGGGTGGAGGTGCTGGAAGCCGCTCAGGTCGCGACGCACGACGATCAGGTGCATGCGGCGGGCGTGCTCCACGTCGAAGTCCTTCACGGTAGCTCCCTGCTCGTTCACGATGCGGAAGGCGAGCCACTGCTTGGTGGTGACCGTGCTGGGATCGTCGATCACGAGGCGAAGGCCGCGGTCGGCCTGTGCGAGGCCCTTGGCCGTGGTCCCCTCCGATGTCGAGTGCGCGTCCTGTCCCGAGCCTTCGTGGCCTCGGGTCGACTGCGCGTCTTCGCCGCCGCCTGCCGAATGCCCGCCCTCGGAACCGGGGGTATCCGAGGACGCCGTCTCCCGGTCGACGTCGAGGTCGAGGGCCGACCCGGCCAGCGCGGCGCCCGCGAACACGAGGGCGAGCAGGCCGCCGAACAGCGCAAGCCGTGCGACCGTGCTCATGCCGCCGCCTCGTAGCCGGCCTCGCCGATGGCGGCGCGCACGGCTTCGTCGTCGAGATCGCGGCCGCGGACGGTGACCCGCTTGCTGCCGAGCGCCACGTCCACGTCGTCGACGCCGGTGACCCGGCCTACCTCCTCGCGTATCGCGGTCACGCAGTGCGAGCAGCTCATGCCGGGGACGGTGTAGGTCCTGACGTCGTCGTTCGGTGTCATCGAGCGCCTCGGGTCAATACGGGGAGGGGGTATATCCAGGACCCGGAGGGTAGCATACCCCGGGCGGGTATTGCTACCCTATTCAGAAATCCGCAGCTGAAAGGGACTCCGATGGCCACCTCCACGACCACCGACAAGCGCGGTTACTCCGCGACGAAGGAGCAATTGCTGACCCGACTGCGCCGCATCGAGGGCCAGGTACGAGGCGTGGAGGGAATGGTCGAGGACGACCGCTACTGCATCGACGTGCTGACCCAGATCTCGGCGATCCAGGCAGCGCTCGACAAGGTCGCGCTGGGCCTGCTGGATGGACACGCCCGCCACTGCGTCGTGGAAGGACGAGCCGAGGGGTCGCCGGAGGAGCTCACCGACGAGCTGATGGCGGCGGTGGGCCGGCTGATGCGCCGCGGGTAGTAGGGGCGACGGGATTCGAACCCGCGATCTTTGGCTTGAAAGGCCAACGTCCTAGGCCACTGGACCACGCCCCCTTGCCCGTGCGATTGTAGGTGCCGCCCGTTCTAGCCCGGCAGCAGGCCGTCCCGGTAGCGCGTCGGCTGTGACCGCGGGAACCGCCCGTAGGCGACGTTGCCGTCCTGCGTGTCCTCCGGCGCGCTCGCGTTGTACCGCCGCGCGGTCTCGTCGGCGCAGTAGAAGCCCCACGGGCCGTCCTTCTGGAACTCCCGCGACGACATCGCGAGCAGGACGCACGGGCCGTCGCCGGCACCGACGAACGCGTGCCGGGTCTCGGGCGGGCAGTGCACGAAGTCCCATTGCCGGAGCAGCCTCTCCTGGCCCTCGACGATCAGCAGCGCCTCACCGGCGAGCACGAGGAAGTCCTCCTGCTCGGTCTCCCAGTGGTACGTGGCGTTCGGCTCGCCCGGCGGAAGCACCTGGATCGCTATGCCGAGCATCGGGAAGTACGTCTCCGCCTCGAACTCGTCACTTCCGGTCAGCGGGAGGTTCTCGCCGCGGCCAGGTCGGTGAAACCAGCGGGCGTCGCGCGCGTTCATCACGAACCAGCCGGCGCTCGCGGGCACGAGTCCGGCGCCGTTGTCCTTCAGCTCCGCCTCGGGAACCACCGCCGCGATGATACGAGCCCGAGCTGGCGCGCTCGAAGCGACTCCCCGTCGGTCAGTACGGCGGCACGAACTCGTCCCAGCGCGGCGCGGGGCGCTCGCTCGGCAGGCGCAGCACGGCCGTGTCGCCCGTTCCGCCTGGCACTCGGCGGCTCAGCGGGCGCTTGCGCCAGCGGAAGGCGTTCGGGAGGGCTTCCGGCTGGAGCGTCGCTTCGAGGTTCTTCTCCACGTACGCCACCGCTGTCCGCACCGCCGGCATCCACATGTCGTCTACGACGACCAACCCGCCCGGCCTCACCAAACGGGTCATGAAGTAGAGATCGAGGAAGACGCCCTCGAAGCGGTGGTCGCCATCCACGAAGGCGAAGTCGAACTCCCGGCCCTCCGCGACCAACCGGGGCA
>JBKGUS010000421.1:0-2772 GCA_046462295.1 Thermoleophilaceae bacterium
CGCCGAGCTCGTCGTCCCGGGCGCGGCCGCGCCAGAACTCGAAGACCTCCTCGCCTGACACCTCGCCGGCGCGGATGCGCTCGGCCTGCTGGCCGGCGGTCTGGGTGAGCAACTCGCTCACGAGGCTCCCGGACTCGGGACCCGGAAGCCGCCGTTCGCCACGTCGGGAGCGCCCTGCAGCGCCTTCTCGCGCGGCAGGCAGGGCCTCGGCTCGTCCTCCCGCAGCACGTTCTGGAGCTCCACCACGTGCGAGGTCGGCTCGACGCCCTCGAGGTCGAGCTTGTTCATGCGCTCGACGTGCTCGAGGATCTTGGACAGCTCGGCCGGCATCCGCTCGAGCTCCTCTTCGCTGAGCCGCAGGCGGGCTAGCCGCGCGACGTGCAGGACCTGGTCGCGGTCGATCATGGCCGCCGATTGTAGGAGCGGCGCGCGGCATGGAGGCCTACGGCCGCGGTGCCCTCCTCCTCCCGGGCGCGCATCGACATCGCGCAGGCGAACGCGATCACGCCCAGCAACCCCAGCGCCAGCGGGGCGCCGTACTGGACCGTGTTCACCTCGTCGAAGCCGGGCTCCTGGATCACGCGGTAGAGGACCAGCAGCGCCGTCAGCGCCGCCGCCGTGCCGGCCCATGCGGTCAGGCCGACGTCGTCCTTGGAACCGCGGCCCGCGGCACGGCCGAACGCCGCGAGGACCGTGAGGGCCGCCGTCCCCAGCAGCGCCACGAGCATCACCCGGTCGATCGCGCCGTCCGCCTGCCAGGCGTTGCGCTCCTGGCCCTCGGCCGCGGCGGCGGCGTCGTCCGCGAGCTCGGCGCCCTCGCCCTGGGCCGGGGCGCCCTGCTCGAACTCGCGGGCCTGCCTGCCGCCCTCGGTGCTGTACCAGTCGGCAGCGGTGGCGAACAGGAGCGCCAGCGCCGCCACGAGGGCAACCCAGTCGGCCGTGCGCAGCCGGGCGGAGCTCATTCACCCCGCGGGGCCGGGATGCGATCGATCTCCGGCGGTGCGGGGACCGGGCGTCCGCTGGGGTCGGTGTGGGTGCCGTCCGGGGAGAGCCGCTCGTCCCGCATGGCGAGTACCGCCCCGGCCGCGACCCCGAGCGCTGCGACGAGTCCGAGCCAGACGCCGAGCTCGCGGCCGTCGAAGCCGCCGGGCGTGTCCGCGAGGCGGATCAGCACGAGCACCACCCCGATCAGGCCGACGAGCGTGACGATGGCCGAGAGCGCGACCGGCACGGCCGGGACGCGCTGGGCGGCTGTGATCACGAGGAGGCTGACCCCGAACGCCGCGACGAGCGCGAGCGCGATGTCCACCGCCGCAAGCGCCTCCCAGCCGCTGGCGTCGCCGTCCGCACCGGCGCCGTACCAGGGCAGGAAGAGCGACACGAGGAGGACCAGCCCGGAGAGGGCGGCGACCCATTCGCCGGCGCGGAGCCTTCGCAGATCCATCGCGCCGGGCAGCGTAGCGCCGGCCGAGGCCCCGCGCGCCGAGTCGATGGCGCTTGGGGTCGATCCCGCCGCCCCCGGTGCGAGGGGGCACCGGGAGCGGGCGGACCG
Source organism: Thermoleophilaceae bacterium (assembly GCA_046462295.1). GTDB lineage: Bacteria > Actinomycetota > Thermoleophilia > Solirubrobacterales > Thermoleophilaceae > JACVRW01. The sequence goes on from JBKGUS010000421.1 coordinate 1,553, forward strand.
GACTTGGCGAAGGCTGCCGCGGGGGATGGCCTTTTAGCCCTCGCCTGAGGCTTGGAGCGGTGTTTGCCAGCGTCCCGACCGGAACGCTACGTCCAAGCTCGCGACGAAGGATTCCAGCGCATGGTGGTCTGTACCAGTGGGGTCTACCCGCCTACGGAGGTACGGTTAACCGTACCCCGGCGCGCCGCACGGAGCGTGTTCACGAGCAGCATCGCGCGCGTCATCGGCCCCACGCCGCCCGGCACCGGTGTGATGGCGCCCGCGCGATCGCGGGCGCCCTCGAAGTCCACGTCGCCCACGAGGCCTTTCTCCGTGCGGTTGGTGCCCACATCGATCACGGTCGCACCCTCGCGGACCATGTCGGCCGTCACGAGGCCCGGCGAGCCGACCGCGGCGATCAACACGTCGGCCTCGCGGCAGACGGCGGGCAGGTCCCGCGTGCGCGAGTGGCAGTGGGTCACGGTCGCGTTCGCCCCCAGGAGCAGCTGCGCGAGCGGCTTGCCCACGAGGATCGAGCGGCCGAGCACCACCGCGCGGGCTCCCTCGAGCTCGGCGCCGGCCTCCTTCAACAGCTCCATCACGCCCGCCGGCGTGCACGGCACCATCGCCTCGTCGCGGTCCTGCATCAGCAGGCCGGCGTTGGCGGAGGTGAGCCCGTCCACGTCCTTGGCCGGGTCGATCAGGGAGATGAACTCGTCCTGGTCGAGATGCTTCGGCAGCGGCAGCTGCAGCAGGACGCCGTGCACGCGCTCGTCCGCGTTCAGCTCGCGGATCAGCCCGGCGAGCTCCTCGCCGGACACGTCACCGCCCGGCTCGTGGTGGAACGACTCGATGCCCACCTCGGCCGAGTCCTCCCGCTTCATGCGCACGTAGACCGCCGACGCCGGATCGTCGCCGACCAGCAGCGTGGCGAGCCCCGGCGTCACGCCCATGCTCTCGATCTCGGTCGCCACCTCGGCGCGGATCCGCGCCGCGACCGCCTTACCGTCGATGATCCGCGCGCTCATGGGCCGGGCAGCCTACCTGCCCCGCGGCTCAGCGCCGCTTGAGCGGCGCGTAGTCCGCCATCAGCTTGCGCTCGCTGCCGTCGCCCGCGAAGCGCACCACCACGAGCCCGCCGGGCTAGACACCGACCACGACGCCCTCGCCGAAGTTGGCGTGCACCACGTCCTCGCCGAGCGCGAACGTGGCACCCGGCGCGCGCGGCTCGGGTGCGCCGG
>JBKGUS010000422.1:0-11418 GCA_046462295.1 Thermoleophilaceae bacterium
GCGGATCGTGTCGCGGTGCAGCCCCGTCCGCCGATGGATCTCGCGGATCGACAACCCCCGCACGAAGCGCAGCCGCCGCACCTCCGCCCACTGCTCCACTCCCACCACCCCAGGTCCTCCCGAGCTCGCCCTGCGCAAACGAGCCCAGGCTCCGCAGACCACCGGACGACGCTCACGTGGTCCACATTCCAACCGGCGCAGGTGGTCCAGTTTTCACCCGGCGCGACATCAGGGAATCCTTGATCCGGGTTTACATCGCTGTCAATCAACACGGTAGAGCAGCCTTTACAGATGTGTGTCAAGGCAAGTTCTCTCCGTCGTGTCGCGTATTCCATTTGCCAAGGTGGGGGTGATATGCGACAGCCCCTGACCGTCGCAGTCGCGCAGCCGCCCTGCGTCTCCCACGACGTGCAGTCGAACGCCATGGCCCACGCCGCGGCGATCCGCGCCGCGGATGCTCATGTCGTGATCTTCCCCGAGCTCTCGATGACCGGCTATGAGCTGGACGCCGAGCCGATCCCCCTCGACGATCCGCTACTCATGCCGATCGTCGACGCCTGCACCGACACGGGATCTCTGGCGCTGATTGGCGCCCCGGTCGAGACCGAGCCAGGGAGATCGCACATCGCGATGGTCGGAGTCACTCGCTCGGGCGCGACGCTCCGGTACTCCAAGATCTGGCTGCACGGCACTGAGAGCGAGCGGTTCAGCCACGGGCCCGAACCGGCCGTCATCGAGGTCCGGGGCTGGCGGCTCGGCCTTGCGATCTGCAGGGACACCGGCGTCGAACAGCACGCCGCGAACACCGCAGCCCTGGGTATTGACGCGTACGTCGCCGGCGTCGCAGAGACCGCGGACCGGGCGGATGTTCAGGACGAGCGCGCGCGCCGCACGGCGATCGCGCACGGAGTTTGGGTTGCCGTGGCGAGCTTCGCCGGCCCGACCGGTGGGGGGTTCGACAACACCGCCGGTCGGTCCTCGATATGGACCCCGGAGGGCGTCGCCATCGCCAGGGCAGGCCCCGAGCCAGGCGACATCGCACGCGCGATCCTGCGTGAACCTCATCCAAGCTGAGCCCGCCTCGCCAGGCGACACCGAGTGATGGCTGAAATCGTGGGGTATTGGTCTTGCCCGCCGCTGGACCCCACGCCACGGAGGAGTGCAGTCGGCAGGAGTGGTCAGGCGCGACTCGACTCATTGTGCTGCCCGCCGCGAGAGGCCAGGCGACACCAGCAGGACGATCCCAATACCAACCCGACCGGGACCGGACGGACGAGCGAAAGGCCCGGGCCGGGACCCTCTCCTCGGCCGGCGCGGCGGCGCACGGGCCGCCATTGTCTTCGAAGGGTCGAAGTGACCCTCGCGGCGAGCGGCGTCGCGATCGGCGCTGGCACGACCCGGCGTGCCCGGGCCGCCCGCTCGCGGACCCGCATAGGCCGGCGTGCGCTCTGAGAGGGAGGCCCTGTCGGGGAATGGCGGCACCAAGTGCGAAGTTGCCGCCGCCGCCGAGAGTGGCCACGCGGCCCGGCAGCTGTTCGTTCGGTCAATTCGCGTCGGCCATCTGTCGACGCGGCGGACCGAGCAAGGGGTTGTCGCGCTGTCGGTGCGTCAGCGCCAGAGGGCGGTAGGCAACTCTCGATGGGGTCTCACCGTGGCGCGGAGTCCGCTCGGGCGGCAGGCTGGTTGACGCCGGTCTCGTACGCGAAGATCACGATTTGGACGCGGTCGCGGAGCCCGAGCTTCATCAGGATCCGCTTGGTATGCGTTCTGATCGTCGACTCCTCGACGACGAGCGCTGCGGCGATCTCGCGGTTCGAGAATCCACGCGCGACCAGTTCGAGGACCTCGCGCTCACGTACGGCCTGTATGTCTTCGACTACACGGGCCCAGGATCGGACGATCGGAGAGACGGGGACGATCGGGACGACTAAGCCACTGAGGGACCCCCTCCCGCAGTGGGGCGTCCAACACGAGGGGCCGGCATATGCCGGCCCCTCGGCCATCTCGGGCAGCAGGTGAGCCGGCCCGCAATGACCCAGGGCCCACACGACGCGCCGGCCCCGGACTCACCGTTGGAGGGAATACCTCATTCGCGTTATACCCAGCTCGCAGCCCGTCTACATGGCCTTTGTAGGAGACGCCCTAGCGCGTGGAGTACGCCCCGGCGGGAGTACGGCCCTAGGACGTGTGGCTGCAGGCGTGGTGCTCCTCGGTCGCGGCCCTTTCACCGGTGCCGAGGCTCCACGCCGGGGCAGTCAGCCCGAGCGTTACCAGGACTGCGAGCAAGCCCGCCGCCAGCGCCCACGCCGCGCGCCCGCTGCGATCACGCCCCGAGACCGGGCCGTCGAGCAGTTCCTCGAGCCGCTGCGTAACCCGGCCGCGGCCTCCCAGCCCGGCCATCCCCGTCCCAGGCGCTCCGGCCACCTTGCAGATCGCGCTGGCCAAGGAGAGCGGATCCTGGAGCTCTCTCACCGTAGCCTGGTCGGCATCGCGCTCGACGTGGAAGCGCAGCTCGCGCTCGGCCGCCCCGGTCCCCGGGAGTGGGCGGCCCAGGGCGGCCAGCAGTGCCGCTAGGAGCAGCAGCGGCCGGTGGCGCCGGCGCAGATGAGCAAGCTCATGCACGAGCCCGGCGGCCAGCTCGCCCTGATCCAGCTCTCCAAGCGCGCGATCGGAGACGATCAGCCGGCCGCGTCCAACGCTGGCAACCGCTACGACGACGCGATCGTCGGCCACGACGGTGCTGCCAAGGGGACCGGGACCGATCGCGCTAGCCAGCTTTCGGCGCAGTGCGAGGCCGGCTCGCGCGAGTCGGAACGCCAGCCAAAGCAGTGAGGCGGCGAGGGTCGCGGCCGGGACTCCGACCACAGCGTGAGAGACCGGGTGCTCGGCGAATCCGAGCTGGTTGGGGACATCCGGAAGGACTTCATGCCAACACCAGTCGAGCAGCGCCCGGACCGGCCCAAAGTCGGCCAGGCCGATCAGCGCCAGCGTCGCGAGGCCGACAGCGGCCACTGCCCTCAGCGCCAGCGCAAGCAACCAGACCGTAATGGCGGCCGGCGGGGCCGTCCGCCGGAGCGGGACGAGATGCGGGGCTATCAGCGCTGCCAGAGCCACCAGAGCGACGGTCGGCTCGAGCGCGGTCATTGCCGTTTGCGTGTTCTCCTGATGCGGTTCGCGAGCCGCGCCACGTCGTCGAGCTCCGCCGGCTCGAGGCCCTCGACCAGATGCAGCAGGGCCTCACGCCGGGCGTCGGTCGACGCGTCTGCGAGACGGTCCCCGATCGCCCGAGCGACGAGCTCCGACTCGGCGTAGGCGGCCTTGTACACGAAGGCCTTGCCGCGCCGCTCCCGGGTCAGCAGGTCGCGGTCATGTAGGCGATTGAGCACGGTCTGGATCGTGTTGTAGGCGCAGCGGCTGCGACGAGGCTGGGCCTCCCGGACATCGTCCACCGTCGCCTCACCGAGCTCCCAGACGATGCGCATAACCTCGTCTTGGAGGTCCCCGCGGATATCGAACGTCTGCCTCCGTGGCACGCGGCGACCTTACAGCACCTCGCCAGTCCTACAGCACCCCTGTAGCAGTCGAACTCAAAGCCTTAGAATTGCCGCGGCAGGCGGCGGCCGCAATCCCGCGTTCCTACCTGGCCGCCGCCGGCCGATGCGTCTGCCGTCACCCGGCTCGGCCGGGGGGCGCGGGCCGTGGCGCGCCCCCCGACCGAGCGAGCCTCAGCCTCGCGCCGCCTGTGCCTCGAGCTCGAGCTGCGGGATGGTCCGGTCGAGCCACCGCGGCAGCCACCAGTTGCGCTCGCCGAGCAGCTGCATCACGGCCGGTACAAGCACCATGCGCACGACGGTCGCGTCGATGAGAACCGAGGCGGCCAGCCCGATCCCGATGAGCTTGAGGAAGACGTCTCCGCTCAGCACGAAGGCCCCGAAGACGGCCACCATGATCGCCGCGGCGGCGGTGATGACCCGAGCCGTGCGGGCGAGGCCCTCCACGACGGCTCGGCTCGTGTCGCCCCCGGCCAGGTACTCCTCCCGGATCCGCGAGAGCAGGAACACCTCGTAGTCCATCGAGAGTCCGAACAGGATGGCGAACATCATCACGGGGATGAATGGCGGTACGGGCGTCGGCGAGTCGATCCCCACCAGCTGCCCTAGGAAACCGCCGTCGGCAACGGCGGCCACGACGCCATACGCGGCTCCGATGGACAGGACGTTCAGCACGCCCGCCTTCAGCGCCACAAGCGGGGCCCGGAAGGCCGCCACCAGCAGTAGGAACGACAGCCCGACGACGCCGCCAATGAAGAGCGGCAGCCGCTCCGCGGTCACCGCTGACTGATCGGTGAACGACGCTGTGGCTCCGCCGATCTTGACGTCTAGTCCCGAGCCCGGCACAGCGTCGTTGCGCAGGCGCTCGAGCAGCTCCTCGGTCCCACGGTCCTGAGGCGCCGTCGTCGGGGCCACCGTCAGCACGCCGGTATCCCCCGACGGGTTGAACAGCGGACGGTCGACATGGGCGACCCCGTCCTCCCGACCGATCTCCCTCGCCAGCTCGCGGAGCGCCGCCCGGTCGTCCGGACCGTGCAGGCTCGTGACGAGCATGAGCGGGCCGGCGCTGCCGGCGCCGAAGCCCTTTGCCGTGAGGTCGTACGCCTGGCGGGTGGTGGTCTCGGCCGGATCATTGCCCGCATCCGGGAACGCCAGCCGAAGCCCGGTCACCGGTGCCGCCAACACCAGCAGCACGGCGGTCCCGGCGATCGCCGCCGTCCATGGACGGCGCTGGACGACGCGGCTCCAGCGAGCGGCGGGCCCGCCGTTCGTCGTTGCAGCGGCCCGAACGCCAGGGATGCGCAGGCGGTTGACCCGCTCACGAGCGAACCCGAGCAGCGCTGGCAGCAGGGTCACAGACGCCGCCATCACGACGACGACGGCGATGATCGCGCTGAGGGCCACGCCGTACAGGTAGGTCAAGCCCATCAGGAAGAGGCCCATCATGGAGATCACCACCGTGGTGCCGGCGATCAGCACGGACCGGCCGGCGGTAGCGACGGCCTCCGAGGTGGCCTCGCTCGGCGCCAGGCCCCGCTCGAGGGCCGACCGGAACCGGGTCACGATTAGGAGCGCGTAGTCGATCCCGACGCCGATCCCGATCATGGCCGCCACCGAAGGCGCCCAGTCGGGAACGTCGATCAGCGCGGCGAGGAGGCCGCCAAGCGCGGACGAGATGCCGAGCCCGAACAAGGCGGTGGCCAGCGGCATGCCAGCCGCCACGATCGAGCCGAAGGTGAGCAGCAGCACAGCCGCCGCGACCATCAGTCCGACCGTCTCGGAGGACACTTCTCCTTGTTGTGCGTTGGCGACGACGAGTCCGCCCAGCTCCATCCTGAGGCCATCGCCGTTGGTTGCCTCTGCCAGCTCGATCAGGCGTTCTCCGCTGCGCTCAGGGACGTCCTCGGTGCTGCGTGCCGCCAGTGGGATGCGCACGAGTGCAATCGTGCCGTCGCGAGAGATCTGCGCGTCGCCGGTGGTGACACCGTCACCGAGACCTTGGAGCCGCTGTGCGGTCCCAAGAAACTCGTCCACACGCGCACGGACCTCGCGGTCGTCGGCCCGGGGCGCCTGCCAGACGACGTCGACGCTATACGGGCGGCGCTCGGGAAAGTGCTCGTCAAGACGGTTCAAGGCCGCTTGGGACTCGGACCCCGGAGTCTCGTAGTTCGCAGACCAGTCGCCGGCGAGCTGCTTCGACGCGGCAAAAACCGCCAGCAGACCAACTACCCACGCCAGGACTACCAGCCGCCGATGGCTGAACGCGAACTTACCGAGGCGGCCGAGTCGGGTTCTTGTTGTCGAGGTGGTCATCACTTCTCCCTTGTTCGCCGCGATACCCTCCGGGGGTATCTGATCAAGGGCGACCGTAAACACCCCTCGGGGGTATGTCAAGGGTTCGAGAGGCCTGTGTGAGCAGAATCACGCCAAGGGATCCCCGACGCGCCACGCGCCAACCAGCGCCCCTCACACCTCACCCTGCGCGGCGTCACCATGACCGGCGCGAGCGCAACATCGGGGCACATCGAACGCGATCCCCGCGGCGGCTCGATCTGAGCCGCAGACGCCGAAGGAGGGGAGGGATCCTGCCACTCGGTCGGCGGCCCGTCCCCGGGGAGCCGACCGGGCGAGCTCGCCGGCTAAGACGCAACCGAGGGGGCAGTAGCGTGAACTCGCGCCCTTCGCGGGCGGGGCCGCCCCGAGGGGCGGCCCCACCTTTCAGCGGATGCGAAAACCGGCTATGACGACTGGACCTCAGTCATCGTCGTCATCGCGGTCGCGGTCGCGGCCGCGGTCGTCGTCATCGTCATCGTCGTCGCGGTCGTGGTTCCGGTCATCGTCGTCATCGTCGTCGTCGTCGTGGCCGCGATCCGCCTCTCCCTCGATCGTCTGCGGGTTCAGATGGTCCACGGCGCCGCGCCGGCCAGGCCCCTCGATCAGGGTCCGGTACACGACCATGCCCTGGGCGGCGGCGTTGTTGGTGACGCCGTCCGAGGCGTAGACCGGAATGCCGGGCCCCGCCGGATACATGGGACCGACGTACGGGTACGCGGACCAGGTGCCCGACTGCGCTGCGGGTCGTAGTACGCGACCTCGCTCAGGCTCCTCGCGTTCGTGAAATCGATCACGTCGGCGCCGCCCGTGTACCAAGCGTTCACGAGAAGGTCCCGCTCGATGCCGAGAACGGACATGCCCATGTGCGACGAGCAGTACTCGCCGGGTGCGGGGTCAGGCCGCACGTCACCCACATGGAACCTGCTCAGGAAATCCCCGTCCACGTCGGAGAAGTACATGTGGCCCGTCTGGTGGGGACCACCGGGCTGCCAAGGTCGCGGCTGCCAAAGCGTCCTCGGCGGGCAGCCGGTCCCGAAGGACTCGTCGACCCAGTTCACCACTTCCACCTCGTTGTCGAACATGGCGGAGTGGAAGAAGTCGATCGCTCCGGGGATCTGCCCGCGGCCACCGGAGCTCACTTGGTCGTCGTGAATCGAGATTGGGTTCAGAGTCTGCGGGAGCCCGTTCTGACGGATCCTCCACACCTGACCCTGCTCGGCGCATGCGCCGCCCGCGGTTCGAGCCTCGACGTGGACGACGATGTCGTGGCAGGCCACTGCGGCCGGCTCAAAGGGTCCCGGGCAGGGATTCGGTTGTCCCGTCTCCGGGTTCAGGCCCGTCACCTGGCGCTCGCACGAGTCGATTTGCCGGTCCGGGTCGCCGGGGTACCTGATCCGCGGCTGCTGATTGAGCTCGTGGGACGCCGCCGGGTTGGCCAGCGGAACCTCCACCACCTGGATCACGCCGTGGAGCGGGTTGTTGGGGCGCCCCGGATCCTCGTCGAACGGGTTGGCCCTGTTCTCGTGCTCCGTGTCACCGCACGTCGGCCCCGGCCGCAGCGGGTACGACGACACGTACACGAGCAGCCTGGGATTGCGCTTCGCGTCTGCGAAGCCGGGCCACAGCGTGATCGTGTGGGCGCCGCAGTCCGTGTACACGGACTTCACCTGTCCGCCTGAACCCGCAGACTCAGGAGTTCTCGCTCGACGATCGCCGCGGTGATCGCGACGACGATGACGACGACGGCCGGGACGACGACGATCACGACGACGACGACCGGGACGACGACGATGACGACTGACGCCTGACCGGCCTGCGGGCTGGCGCACCAAGAGAGAGGGCGGCCTCCGGGCCGCCCTCTCTCGTTTGGCTTACGGCCGTTCGCCGGCGGGCCTCAGTCGCCGACGTAGCGCAGGATGTAGAGGCCGTGGTCGCGATCGCTGAAGAGCAGCAGCGGCGCACCCCGGCTCTTCCCGAGCCTGTGCGGGAACGTCCCCCAGAAGTTGTTCCCGCCCTCGTCGATGAAGAAGCCCTTCTCGACCATGCCCTTCCTGTCGAACTTCACCACGCGCGCCCCGGCGCTGTAGTACGAGATGTACGCCAGGTTGACGTTCTCGCGTGGATCCGTCTTGACTTCGTGCACGCTGAGGTCGCCGAAGCCCTGGGCGAACTCCTCGTCGAGCGCCTCGGGCACCGCGTACGAGTCGATGATCCTCAGGTTGGGATCCCGTGCGTCGTGCAACTGGACGTAGCCCCAGCCGTCGAACTCCGTGGTGGCGGAGTACCGCTCGCCTATCGCCCCGACCGGAATGTCGGCGCCCTCCGGTCCGGCGTACTCGGGCGCGTCGTTGAACATCAGGTGCATTGCCCTGTGGCCGATACAGATCGCCGGGGCTTGCTCGTCGTAGTCGTGCCCCGCTCCACCACAGAAGAAGCCGTCGGGCAGTAGGCCATTGCGCGTGCCGCCGTGGCTCTGACCCACGATGACCACGTCGTAGCCCAGATCCTGGCCGGCGGCGATCTTCGTCGAGAAGAAGCAGCCGCCCCGGGAGAAGACGACCGTCTTATCCTCGCCGGGCTCGGCCGGAATCGCGCTGGCTGGCGGCGGAGCGGGCTCGCCCGCCACCGCGTCCGGCCCGGCGTTCGGGCCAGCGGCAAGACAGCCCCGTCCGCCGAACACGGTCGGTCCGCCGACCTCCCCGTCCGGCTGATTGTCAATGGGAGGCGTGAAGCCGAACTCACCAGCGCCGTACGGGCCCGCGTTCGAGCCGGTGGTCAGCTCGAAGTTCGTCCGGAACGGTGAGAAGTCCTCGTCGGTCGAGAGGACGAACTCGGCGTCGGAGTCCCAGTAGCCCTGGTGACTGTTCCCCTCCGGGAACTCGAACGCCGGCATCAGCGGGTCCGGCGTTCGGTAGTCCGAATCGCCGACGAACACCGGGTTCGCCGGATCGTCGATGTTCAGCAGCACCTGGCCCGCGTCCCAGTAGGAGACGAGCAGGTAGTCATGCCCCCCGATGCGCTTGTGCTGCATGTCGTGGTGGAAGACCGTGTCGCCGTTGGCGTAGGAGCCCTGCGCACCCGGCCAGTCCTCGAGCCCCCGCTCCGACAGCTTCACGGGAGCGCGCGGGTTCGACACGTCGAAGATGTCGACGTCCGCCAGGTCCTGGTTGTCCTGCAAGGTCGCGATGACCCGGTCTTTGCCGCCGGGCAGCGCGCCGCGCTGGACGAACAGCTGCGCGCTGTGTGTGGTGTGGAACGTCTGCCCGGCGACCGCCGGATCCGCGTCGCCGAAGTTCAGGCTGAGCGGCTGCGGATTTGTCGGGTCGGTGACGTCCCACAGCGACGCCCCCGAGGGGGCGAACGCCGTCGCATTGCAGGTCTCGTTGTTATGGATGAGGATGTCGCCCCGGAAAGACGGCGTGTCGGCGCGGACGACGTGGACGCCCTCGCCGACGTAGCTGTTCTCGTGCGCGGGGATGAAGGCGACGTTGCGCGGCTGCTCGGGGTTGGAGATGTCGACGACCTCGACGCCGGTCCCCGAACCGCCGTTGGCTACGCACTCCGGCGAGAACTTGGTCAGATAGGCGTAGTTGCCGAGGGCGGCAACGTCGGCGATCCCCTCATCCACGTCGGTCAGCTGGAGCTTGCTGACAAGGTCCATGTTGCGGCTGCCGGGCGGCAGATGTCCCTCGTCTCCTCCGTGCTGGTGCTCCGGCATCGGACCATCGACCGGGTCGTGGTCTTGGCCGTGGAGCGGAACCGCTCCAGCCGTCCCCCCTGTCGTAGCAAGTACCAAGGCGCTCAGCACGGCAACCAACGAGAACCTCGCGGCGCGTCGCATGTGTCCCCCTCCCATTGATATGACCCCGGCGGGGCCCGAACCGCAGCTGCTTACCCGAGGGCGACGGTTCCCAAACTACTGCCTAGGTGTAGGTGGGTCTGACTTCGGATCGGAGTACTTGACCGCTGATGGACTCGACCGCAGAGTCGCTGCGAGGCCGGTGACACGACGAGTTCGCCGATGTGCCACTGCGCGGCCAGAGCCATGCCTCAAGACATGCGGGCGGCTGCGACTCATGAGGTGCCGCCGCCTGCTCGGCGTGGTTGCGAAGTGGCGGACGCTTAGACCGGATCGACGTCCGCAAGCCCCTTCCGTACGCTGATCCGGGAGATGACGCGGTCCTTCATGGCCCTAGCCCTGTCGATCGCCGCCGGTCTCCTTGTCGTCGCGTGCGGAGACGACGACGAGAACGGATCGGCGGACGAGTCCCTGCCTGCTGTCAACGACGCGGGACCCATCCACGTCCATGGGCTCGGGGTCAACCCAGCCGACGGAGCGCTGTTCGTCGCGACCCACACCGGTCTCTTCCGCGCGCCGCCTGGGAAGATGCAAGCGCGCCGGGTGGCCGACCGGTTCCAGGACACCATGGGGTTTACGGTCACCGGTCCGGACCGCTTCCTGGGCTCCGGGCATCCGGACGGCCGCGAGGGGCTTCCTCCCTTCCTTGGCCTGATCCGCTCCACCGATGCGGGTCGCACCTGGCAACCCGTCTCGTTGCTCGGGGAGCGTGACTTTCACGTCCTTGAAGCAGCCGGCCCACGCGTCTACGGCTACGGCTCCGACTTCGAGTCACGCCAGGCCGGCCTACTGGTGAGCGATGACGGCGGGCGGAGCTGGGAGGAGCGCACACCGCCCGAGCCGCTGCTCTCTCTGGCGATCGATCCGGGCGATTCGGAACGGGTGGTCGCGTCAGGCGAGAACGGCCTTCATGCATCCACGGACACCGGGCGGGGCTGGCGCGCTCTCGGCAACACGCCGGGCATGCTCGCCTGGCCTGTGCCAGACAAGCTCTTCTTGGTCCGTTTCGACGGCTCGGTTGCGCGGAGTTCCGACGCCGGGCGTAGCTGGAGTGCCGTAGGCGCCGTAGACGGCCAGCCGGCGGCGTTTGAGAGCGCGGACGGCGAGCTGTATGTCGCGCTGCATGACGGGACAGTCCTACGCTCCGGCGACGAAGGGCGGACCTGGCAGGTGCGCTCGCGGCCTTAGCGCGCAGGGAGTCGTGAGCCGCGAACCCGGCCCAGCTCGTCAGGACTGAGCCGAGCGTCTGACTCCCCTCTCATGGGCGACCGCTGGGTCAACGCAGTGATCGAGATCACGATCCCGCTCGACTTGCCGGTCGACGCGTCGAGAACGTGCCGATGAGAGGTCGTCGAGGGCGGCGATCCCATCAGCGAGTAACACGCGAACGATCGGGCGGGTCTCCATGCCTAACCCAGGGGTCTGGCAGCTGATCAGACCTGGCCGAGTCGCCGTCGAAGCTGGCGCGTACCCGCTCAATCTTCCCGGTGCTGCCTGTGCGGGTGTGAGAGCCTCCCGCCGTCGGGAAATCTCACCGTGAAAAGGCCTGCAAATGCAGCCTTTCCGGTAAGCGTTCAGTCGGTCAGGGGGACAGAACGTCGAGGCGGCGAACTCCGTGGTGTGGAGCGGGCCGAGGCGGAGGCGATCTACGACGCGGGCCGCGAGGTCGTGGTC
>JBKGUS010000423.1:0-9327 GCA_046462295.1 Thermoleophilaceae bacterium
CCGGCTCGCCGCTCTCCCACGCCGGTCCGCGGCCGCCGGGCCAGTTGCCGAGGAAGAGCGCCCCGACCGCCCCGAGCCAGAAGGCCTGGAGGATGACCGGCACGAGCGGGACGAGTTGGAGCACGAGCAGGACGCCGGCGATCACGCCGAGGATCGCCATGAAGGGGCTCACGAGGCCGGCGCGGCGCGCCCGCAGCGGGACCATCACGTACATGAACGCCACCAGGACAGAGCCGACCAGGCTCGGCAGGGCCGCCCCGAGGTTGGCGTTCTCTTGGAGCAGCTCCTGGGCGCAGTCGCCGCCGACCTCTCCGCGGATGGCCGGGCACTGCTCCGCCAGCCGCTCTGGGTCGGGGTCGTCGAGCGTGTAGTTCTCGGCGGCGAACATCTCGGCCACGTCCACGCGGTCGATGGCGCCGAACACCTGCGCGGCCGCGTACAGCAGCGGGCCGATGAGGATGAAGTAGACGAACCAGCGCGGGATCTGCGGGACGCGGTGGACCGTCGCGCGGAACAGGTAGTAGAAGACGGGGATCAGGCAGAGGGCGCCCAGCCCCTGCACGATCGACTGGATGACGAGCGAGCTGGGCGAGTCGTCGACGGACAGGAGGAAGTCGGCCAGCGGCTCGACGTTCTCGCGGTCCTCCAGCATCGACTGGAGGATCACGGTCCCAGCGAGCAGCAGCAGCCCGGCGGCGAAGGCCGCGACGGCGGCCGGGCGGGCGAAGCGGGCCTCCCACTGAAGCTGCTCTTCGTTGGTCACCGGCGCTGCGGCGTCGTATCGGCGCCGCGCGTGACGCGTGGCGGGTAGTACTCGACGTCCTCAGGCTCGACGACGCGCGAGATCCGGTCGCCCGCCGCCAGCACGAGGTCGAGCGCCGGGGCGATCACGCGGATCAGGCTCTCCACGCGACTGCGGGTGCGGGCCTGGTCGGGAGTCATCGGCGGCATGATGTCAGCCGCCGCGCTGGTGGAAGTAGAACTCGGGCAGGGCGGCTCGGGCGACCTCCGCGGTGATCTGCTGCGCCTGGTGCAGGTCGCCGGCGCGCACGGCGAGGTCGTCGATGGTCACGATGCCGACCAGCGTCTCGCCCTCGGTGACAGGCAGGCGGCGGATGCGGTGCTGGATCATCAGCGCCACCGCCTCCTCGATGTCCATCTCCACCTCGCCGGTGACGAGCGGCCGCGAGGCATGCGTGCCGGCGACGTCGGCGGCGTCCACCTGGTCCGCCACCACCGCCAGCGCGAGGTCGCGGTCGGTGATCACGCCGACGGGACGGCCGTTGTCGCAGATCACGACCGAGCCGACGTTGCGGTCCCGCATCAGCTCGCCGACGCTGCGCAGCGTGTCGCTGCTCTCGGCGGTCACGACGCCCTGGGTCATCACCTCCGCGATGCGCACGGGGGCGACAATACAGAGAGAGGCTCTAGCTGGTGCCGAAGCCCTCGCGCGCCTCCCGGACGAGGATTACGGCCTCCGGGAACATCACGCGCATGGCCTGAAGCAGGTCGCGCGACTGCTGCTCTGCGTTGCCCTGGAGGTTCATGCGCTGGAGGCCGGCGACCGTCATGTCGACCGCGAGCTTGATCGCGTTGTCGGCCCAGGCAACGCGCTGCGCTCCCTGCATCTGCTCCGCGAACTCCGCCATGCGCCGGCGCAACTCGTCCGGATCGCCGAACAGCCCGCCGAATGGGTCTTCCGAGGACATGAGCCCAGTCTAGGCGGTCCTCGGCTCCGCCTCCTCGGTGGCTCTGTCTTCCCTCCCCAGAGCGATCACCTCCTTGAAGCTCCGCACCCGGAAGATGAACACCAGCGCAACGAACCCGATCCCGAACGTCAGCGCCCCGATCGCGATCTGCTGGCCGACCGAGTAGGCCGCCACCGTCGACCCCGCCGCCGTCCCGCGGAACACCTGCACGAGGAGCGCCTGCTGCACCCCGGCCCCCTGCGGCGTGAACGGCACCGCCGCCGACACGGCGTTCACCCCCAGCACGAGCAGCACGTTCTTCACCGACCCGCCGACCCTGAACGCCTCGAGCAGCGCCCAGAACGCGGCGAACCGGAACAGCCAGCCGGCGAACTGCACCGCGAACACCTTGCGGAGGTAGCGGCGCCGGTCGCGCAGGATCGTGAAGCCCTGCTTGACCCGCTCCCAGAACGCCCGTACGCGCACGCTGAGGAGCGCGAAGCCCACCAGCGTCCCGACCGCCAGCGCGGTGAGCAGGAACAGCGTGAAGCGCGGATGCTGGGCGAGGAACGAGAGGTCGAAGGCGTTCAGGTTCGCGAAGTCCGGCGGCTTGGGGAAGACGCCCTGGGTGAAGGCGAAGATCAGGATCAGCGACCCCATCGCGATGTCGAACCCGAGCTCCGTGACGAAGCTCGCGCCCACGGCCGGGTAGCTCGAGTTCGGGATCGAGGTCTTGGTCAGGAAGAGGCGCACCACGTCGCCGCCGCGCGCCGGGATCACGGCGTTGAAGCCGTACCCGGCGAAGTAGGCGCCCCAGATCTCGCGGAACTGGAACCGTTCGGTCGGGTACGCGGCGCGGAGGATGTTGAAGCTGGCCCGCGCCCTCAGCGTCAGGTAGGCGGTAAACAGCAGCAGCGCCAGGACCAGCGGCACCAGGCGGACCGAGGCCAGGTTGGAGACGAAGTCGTCGACCGCGTCGAAGAACGACTGGAACGAGTCGCCGAGAGTGGCTGGCAGCACGGTACGAAAGGTACGCATGCCCGGGGATCCGAACCGCCGGGGCCCCCAGCGCGTATAGCGTTGGCGCATGGCTCCGAGCGATGCCACGCTCGTCGAGCGGCTGCCCCGCGACGACAGCGGCGACGAGCTCAGGGAGCTGTACCGGCGCTACGCCGGTCAGCTGTTCGGGTTCGCATGCAATGCGCTCGGTGACCGGGAATTGGCCGAGGAGGTGGTGCAGGACGTCTTCGCGCGGGCATGGCGCCACGCACGCCACTACGACCCGAAGCGAGCGAGCGTCCGCACCTGGCTCTACTCGATCGCCCGCAACAGGGTGGTGGACGCGCGACGACGGGCGGCGGTGCGCCCCGGCGTGGCAGCGGGCGCGGACCAGGAGAGCACGGCCGAGCTCGACCGGACACTGGAGCAGGCCGTGCTCCGCTGGCAGGTGGCGGCCGCGCTGGCGCGGCTCTCCCCGGAGCACCGCGAGGTGATCAGGCTGGCCCACTACGGCGGACTCACGCTGCGCGAGATCGCGGAGCGGAAGGGCATCCCGCTCGGGACGGTGAAGAGCCGCACCTCGTACGCCCTGCGCAGCCTGCGGCTGATCCTGGACGAAATGGAGGTGGCCTAGTGAGCGGCTGCCCCACCCATGGACCGCTGATCGGCGGCTATGCGCTGGGCGCGCTCGAGCCCGAGGAGATGGACGAGATGCGCCGCCATGTGGCGGTGTGCCCGGAGTGCGGACCGGAGGCCCAACGGCTGGAGCGGCTGCCTTGGCTGCTCGACCGGATCGCGCCGGCCGACGTGCCACCCCCCGCGCTCCCCCCGCAGGTGGAGGAGGCGGTGCTGGACCGGTTCGCACGCGAGCGGAGGGAGGAGGGCGCGGGCGGAGCGTCCGGGCGTCGAGCCGGCCGCGCGACGCGCCGCCCCGCGCTTCTCGGCCGGCGGGCGCTCGCGGTGGCCGCCGCGTGCCTGATCGCCGTTGCCGTCGCGCTCACGCTGGTCCTGCCGGGCGGAGACGAGGACGGGACGGCCGCGTATGCCACGGTCTCCCTCGACCCAAGGGCCGGCGGCGCCGGCTCCGCAACGGCGTGGCTGGACGCGGTCCCCGCGGGCACGCGAATCCGGCTCGAGACGCGCAGACTCCCTGCGAACTCCCAATACGAGGTCTGGTGCATCGCCGCGGACGGCCGCTGGATCAGCGGGGGGACCTTCCGGACGGATCTCGACGGCCGCGTCGAGGCGGAGCTCACCGCGGCAGTGCAGCCGGGCGACTACCACCGGATGGTCGTGACCCGCCGGGCGAAGGGATCGGGCGAGGGAGACCGCGGCCGCCCCGTGCTGGACGGCGAGCTTCGCTACTGAGCCGCCGAGCCGGGGCGGACGAGCTCGCCTTCGACTGGGGGACCACGAGCAAGCGGGGATGGTCGGTACGCTGACGGTCCGCTTGTGGCCGACTACACCGTCCTGAACCTGAAGAGCGACGTAGAGGATTCCGGCGAGCGCTTCGGCTACGCCCCCCACATGGAGGCCCGCTTCGCCCGCAATGCGCTCGGCCTCGAGAAGTCCGGAATCAGCTACTTCAAGCTCGCGCCGGGCTTTCGCGTGCCGTTCGGCCACCGGCACTCGGAGCAGGAGGAGGTCTACCTCGTCCTCAGCGGCAATGCGCGCGTCAAGCTCGACGAGGAGGTCCTCGAGCTGAAGCCGATGGACGCGGTCCGCATCCCCACGTCCGTCAGGCGCGGCTTCGAGGCCGGTCCCGAGGGCGCCGAGATTCTCGCTTTCGGCGCCCCCGACACGGACAACAAGGACATCGAGATGGACCAGGAGTTCTGGCCGAACCGCTGACCTACTTCAGGAGCCGCGACAGCCGCCGGTCCTTCAGCACACGCCCGTTCGTCTGCTCCTCCGGGCAGTAGCACATCACGTAGTCCTTGAAGTGGATCGCCTCGATCTTCGTGCCGCAGCGCGGGCACGGCTCGCCGGCGCGGCGGTGCACCTGAAGCGGCATCGGGAGCTTGTCGGGGATCGTGTCGCCGATCACGTCCTCGTAGTGGTCGAGCGCGCCGCCGAGCACCTCGTCGCACGCGGCACGCAGGCGCTCGCGCGACTCCGCGTCGAGGTCCGAGGCGCGCTGGAACGGCGACAGTCGCGCCGTCCAGAGCAGCTCGTCGACCCAGGAGCGCCCGATCCCGGCGATCACCCTCTGGTCGCGCAGGAGCGGGTGCAGATGCCGCGGCTGGTCGAGCAGCGCGGCGAACTCGTCCTCCCGCGGCGCCGGGAAGGCGTCGGGCCCGAGCGTGGCCACCGACTCGTCCGCCTCGACCGCCTCGGCCGGCAGCAGCTTCGCCCACGCTCGCTGCTGCGTGCCGAACTCCCGCAGCCGCAGCTCGCGCCCGCCGTCAAGCCGGATCAGGAGCCGCGAGGCGCGGTCGCGCAGCGACGCGCGCGCGTCCCAGAGTTGCAGCCGGCCGGCCGACATCAGATGCACGAGCACCACCAGCTCGCCCGTGTCGATCGCGAGCATCTTCCCGATGCGGCGCACGCCCAGGAGCGTGCGGCCGGCCAGCGCGTCGAGCGGCGGGTCGAACGTCTTCATCGTGACCATGCCGGGCGCCAGCGCCGACTCGATCTCGGCGCCCGCGCTCCCGCGCGACAGGCGGCGCGCCGTGATCTCGACCTCGGGCAACTCGGGCATCGGGACCAAGGGTAGGCTGCAAGAGGTGAAGATCTCCGTCGCCGCCGACGAGCGAACCGGCGTGGCCGACGCCGTAGTGGAGGAGCTCCGCCGGCGCGGGCACGAGCCGCTGCTTCACGGCGCGCTGACCGAGGAGGAGCGCGACGATTGGGCGTGGGCATCCGAGGCCGCGGCCCGTGACGTCGCCGAGGGCCGGGCTGAGCAGGCCGTGGTGTGCTGCTGGACCGGCACGGGCGCCTCCATCGCGGCGAACAAGGTCCAGGGGATCCGCGCCGCGCTCTGCGCCGACGCGGAGACCGCGCGCGGAGCCCGGCGCTGGAACGACGCCAACGTGCTGGCGCTGTCGCTGCGCGCGACGAGCCCGGCCGTGCTGGAGGAGATCCTCGACGGCTGGTTCGAGGGGCAGCCCAGCGCGGAGCATGACGACGTGGCGAACTACCGCTACGTCGACGAGATCGGCTAAGGGCTGACGCTACGCGGCGACCCTCAGCGAATGACGAACGAGCTCTTCGGCTTGGCGGACTTGTCGAAGTCGTCCTTGAGCGTGAGCGTGCCGGTGTACGAGCCGGCGTCGAGGTTCCGCACCCTGAAGCGGTGCCGCCCGGCCGCCAGGCGCCCGCGGCGGACGGTCCGGCGCTCGGCGCCGCGCAGTGCGTAGGTGGCGGTCGCGGGCTCGTTCAGCCTGAACGACACCGTCACGGTCGTGCCCCTGCGCCGCGCCCGGAAGGCGTCGACCGTGTCGCGCACCCGGTCCGTGCCCACCTGGACCGTTCCCCTCATGAAGCCCGCGTGCGGGATGCACACGTACTGGAAGCGCCCCGGCCGGTTGAAGGTGCGCCGGAACTCCTGCCCCGACGCCTTGGTGCCGGAGTCCCAGCGCTCGGCCTGGCCGCGGCTCGCGGTGGTGGTGTGCCCCGCGGAGTTGAAGCGCCAGATCACTGTGTCCCCGACAGCGATGGCCCGCGTGGCCGGCTGGAAGTCGAAGTCGACGACCCCGACCTCGACCTGCGCCGCGGCGGCGGGAGCGGCCGCGGCGAGCGCGAGGAACAGGGCGAGCGGGATTGGCAGCAGGCGGTGGCGTCGCATCGGGCGGAAGCCTAGACAGCGGGGCATACGCAACGGCCGCGACCCTGGTTCACGGTTACCATTGCCGCCCCGATGGGCTCGCCCGACGTCGTCGACACGCCCCAGGACGCCGCGGAGCTCGAGCTCCCGCCGCTCGTGGTCCGCGAGTCGCTCGAGGCCTTCCTCGACCGGCACGGCATCGGCGAGGGCCGCCTGAAGGCCGAGCGGATCGGCGAGGGCCATTCCAACTTCACGTTCCTGGTCTCCCGCGGCGACGCGAGGGTCGTCCTGCGACGCCCCCCGCGGCCGCCGCTGCCGCCCTCGGCGCACGACGTGCTGCGCGAGGCGCGCCTGCTTCGGGCGCTCGACTCGACGGACGTGCGCGTGCCGCGCGTGCTGGCCGTGGGCGAGGACGAGTCCGTGCTGGGCGTGCCCTTCTACGTGATGGAGGAGATGCGCGGCTCGGTCGTGACGAGCGACGTGCCGCCTGCGCTCGACAACGAGGAGGGCCGCCGGACGCTGTGCGAGGAGCTGGTCGACGCGCTCGTGGAGGTGCACGCCGTGGACTGGCGCGCCTGCGGGCTCGAGGGCTATGGCAAGCCGACCGGCTACCTGGAGCGCCAGGTGCGCCGCTTCACCGGCCTGTGGGACTACAACAAGACGCGCGACGTGCCGGTGGTCGAGGAGGTGCGCGACTGGCTCGCGGACAACCTGCCGGAGTCGCCCGAGTCGACGATCGTGCACGGGGACTACCGCCTCGGCAACGTCATGGTGGCGGACGAGCCACCGGCGCGCCTTGTGGCGATCTTCGACTGGGAGCTCTCCACGATCGGCGATCCGCTCGCTGACGTGGGCTACCTCACGGTCACCTGGGCGCAGTCCGACGATCCCGCCGACAACACCTTCGCCCGCCTGTCGGCGGCGACTCGGAAGCCCGGCTTCATGACGCGCGCCGAGCTGACGGCGCGCTACGAGGAGCGGAGCGGCCGCTCGGTCTCGGCGCTCAACTGGTACCAGGCGCTCGCCATGTGGAAGGCCGCCGTGTTCATGGAGGGCAACTTCAAGCGCTACACGCTCGGCGCGTCCGACGACCCGTACCTGGCGCTCTTCGACGAGGGGGTGCCGGCGCTCGCCGAGAAGGCGCGCGAGGTGGCGCATTCCAAGTGAAGGGGCTGCTGGTCGACTACGGCGGCGTCCTCACGACGAACGTCTTCGACTCCTTTCGGGAGTTCTGCGTGGCGGAGGGCCTCGAGCCCGACGCGATCATGCGCCTCCTCCGCGAGGACCCGCGGGCGATCGTGCTGGTGCGCGCGCTCGAGACCGGCGAGATCAGCGAGCACGAATTCGGGGAGCGCTTCGGCGAGCTGCTCGGGATCGACGAGCGCGCGGGCCTCGTCGATCGCATGTTCGGCGGCATGCGGCCAGACGAGGAGATGCTCGGAGCGCTGCGGCGGGCACGCAAGGCGGGCATCCGCACCGGCCTCGTCTCCAACTCGATGGGCGTTGGGCGCTATGACCGCTCCGTCTTCCCGGACCTGTTCGACGGGGTCGTCATCTCGGGCGAGGTGGGGATGCACAAGCCCCAGCCGGAGATCTTCCTACTGGGCGCCGAGCGCGCCGGGGTCGCGGCGGAGGAGTGCGTCTTCGTGGACGATCTGCGCCAAAACTGCGAGGGCGCCGAGGCGGTCGGGATGACGGCGATCCTCCACCGCGGCGCCGAGCGCACGCTGCCGGAGCTGGAGCGGCTGCTTGGCGTGGACCTGCGCTGATGCTGCTCGTGCTCTGGGACGTCGACGGGACGCTCGTGCGGACGGCCGGCCATGGGCGCTTCGCCTTCGAGGAGGCGTTCCGGGCCGTGGTCGGGCACGAGCCCGAGCCCGTGGACTACGCCGGCCGCACCGACCGCCAGATCGTCGACATCATGCTGGGCGGCCGGTCCGGCGACGCGCCGCGGATCCTCGAGGAGCTGGCCGCGGCGCTCAAGCTCCGCAGGGAGGCGATGGCGGCCGAGGGCTACGCCTACCGCGGCGTCCCCGAGGTGCTCGAGGCGCTTCACCGCCGCGACGACGTGATCAACTCGCTGCTCACCGGCAACATCCAGGCGAACGCGGTGGTCAAGGTGAGCGCCTTCGGGCTGGAGCAGTGGCTCGACTTCGAGGTCGGGGCCTACGGCTCGGACCCGCACGAGGAGCGCTCCGACCTCGTCGCGGTGGCGCGCGAGCGCGCGGCGGCGAAGTACGGCGAGCCCGCCAGCGCCGTGCTCGTGGGCGACACGCCGCTCGACGTGCGCGCCGCCAAAGAGGCGGGCGCTCGGGCCGTCGCGGTGGCCACGGGCTTCGCGGACCCGGAAGCGCTGCGCGCCTCGGGTCCCGACGCCTACCTCGACGACCTCAGCGACACCGGCGCGGCGGTCGCCGCGATCACCGCTTCCACTTGACGCTGCAGCCCACGGGTTCGGTCTCGGGCCGCGCCGGCTCCTCGCCCGCGAGCACGGCGTCGAGCGCGTCGCGCAGCCAGGACGCGCCCTGGCGCTCGTCCCGGTGGTCCTCATCCGGAGCCCCGCGGTAGCGCAGGGTCCCGTCCGCGTCCAGCACGAACACGTCAGGCGTCGTCCGGGCGCCGTACGCGCGGGCCACCTCCTGCGACTCGTCGCGCAGGTACGGATGAGGCCAGCCGCCGTCCGCCTCCACGCGCTCCTTCATCGCGTCGAACGAGTCGCGCGGGTGGGTCTCGGCGTTGTTCGGGTTGACCGCGAGGAAGCGGGCCCGTCCCTCGTAGTCGCGCGCCACCTGCGTCAGGCGGTCGTGCCAGGCGAGCGCGTACGGGCAGTGGTTGCACGTGAACACCACCACGGTGAGCCCCTCCGGGCCGTAC
>JBKGUS010000424.1:0-4254 GCA_046462295.1 Thermoleophilaceae bacterium
CGGAACATGTAGCGCCACCACCGGCGGTGTCGTAAGTGCGGCGCGCGACGACCGTGACGGGCGCCAGGGCCCGCATCGCTTCCTGCTGAAGGAGCGCTGCGAAGGCTGCGGGTTCGAGCCGGTCATCGGCCAGCTCCATGGGCGCCACCGTGAGCGCGACGACGCCAACAACGAGGCGGAGAACGACGAGACCCTCTGCGCCAGCTGCCATGCGCTGGTGCACGCTGGTCTCGCCCACACGGACCGGCGCGGTGGCTCCGGAAGGCAAGCGGAAGACACGGCTACGCGCCCCGCTCGTCGCACCCGCCACGGTCGTGCGGCTGCCTGAGCGGGCCCCTACCGAGCGAGTGCCCGAAGGGTCGGCCGAGGAGGCGAGCGACCAGCTCGGCTTCGACCTCGCCGCCTGAGCACGGCGAGGAGGAAGACACCTGGCGCGCTTTGAGCGCGCCCTAGACGAAAGGAGCGAACGCCATGACCGTGGTGTTCGGCCAGGCCGCGCCCTTCACCGGCCCGGCCTACGACTACCTGCGCGCAGACGACGCGCTGCCCAGCTACAGCGAGATCGCCGACGAGGCGGACCCGCTCTGCCGGGTGAAGCTGTTTCAGCCCGGCTCGCGCGTCAGCTACTCGGTCGCCGCGCGGCGACCGAGTACGAGGCGATCGAGGGGCCGGTCCTGACCGGCTACTGCGTGTCGCCGCTCGGGCCCGACTGCGACGAGTTCGGCGACCAGGGGCTGGCCGAGATCGCACGGGTACGGGTGGGCGGCCTGCCGCCCGAACGCGACCTCCACTTCGAGCCCGTGCGGCTGTCGAAGGTGGAAGCCCACGTCGCCCGCCACGGGTGCGGACCGTGAGCCGCGTCGTCGTGCTGGGGCGCGGTACGGTCTCAGGCGTGCCCTCCATGGTTCGGATGGGAGCCCGGGTCTCATTGGCTGAGGATCGACCGCCCGAGGCGTACGGCAGCACGCTGATCAGCGTCCACGACGCGGCCGGGCGTCAGGTGAGGCGGGAGGTGCGGGGGCGCGAGCTCGAAGTGCTCGACATCGTCCAGTTCGTCGATCTGGACGACAGTGAGTGCGTTGCAACCAGCCCGGGCGAGACTAGGTTGATCGCCCCGCTCAGCTGGAGCGTCGAGCAGCTACGCGACGAGGCCCGCCGCATCGTCTATGACGATGGAGATCGCAGACCTCGTTGGCACGACCTCCTTGAGGCGCTCGAGGCGACCGGGATCAGCGCGACTGACGCGTCCCTGGCTGCCCTCCCCTTCGTCATCGAACTCGACAACGAGGTGGCCGCGCAGTACGGCGTCTAGAGGCGCGAGCCGGCGTGTTTGTGAGGGCGCCCGTAGACGCGGGCGTTTCGGCGGTGCAGCGAAGCCTCGAGTACACCGGCCGAAGCCGGAGGGCTGGATCTCGCGCCAGACGCCGGACGGCAGGTCCGCGAATTAGCTGAAGCTACGCCGGTGCGCGACCAACGGTGTCAAGCGATCAACACATCGACAAGAATGGAGGCCAGATGAACAGAGACACGTATGGCCGGGTTCCGGCGGGGATGAAGTGGTGCCCACGCTGCAATGGCTACGGCTCCTCGCTAAAGGAGGCGTCGGGGCGCTGCACGTACTGCGGCGGCAGCGGGCTGGTCTGGGCGGACCGCGACCGGCCCGTCGCGGGCCGCAACGGCGAGCCCTCCGCGCCGCGCTAGCGAACGGCGGCTTCTACATGGCCGCCCGCGCCGGGTACGCCGGCGAAATCGCGGGGCGGCGTAGGGCCGCGGGCGCGGACACGACCGCGGCCTGAATTCGAAAGACACGTTCTGGCTAACGGCCCCTGGTCGGAGTACGGGCCCCACTCGCATTGGAGGAGGTGATCCCGATGGCTATCGGGAGCTGCCGCAGATGCCGGAGCCGCCCGCGCCGAGTACGGCGCGGAATCGTGGAGCCGCTCTGCGAGGCCTGCTACCAGCAGGCGATGGAGAAGGTCCCCCGCGAGCTCGCCGAGGAGGGAGCGACGGACGGCCGGACCCGCTTCCGCAAGATGAAGCTTGCGGCAGGCGAACGCCAGGCGGACAGGGCGCCCGAGCGGGTCGCGCCGGTGGCCCGCGCCGGCGCCCGACCGCTCCGCGGCACCGCGGCGAGCCGCGGACCGGCGCGCAGGCGCGATACCGCGGCCGGAAGCCGGACGCGCTGCATCAGCGAGGAGCTCGTGCACGAGGCGAGGCGGCTCTATGGGCTCGGCCTGTCGATGCGGGCGGTCGCCGAGACGCTGCTCGACCAGACCCGCTACGCGAGCGCGACCAGCGCCGAGGTTGCGCTGCGCTTCCAGTTCAAGCGCCGCGGCTGGCCGCTGCGCACCCGCGCCCAGGCCCGCCGCACGCGGCGCGCGCCCTAGGGGCGCGACGACCTGCCCCGCGGAACCATGAGTCAAGCAGCCAGCGACCGACTGGTCCCGCCCCCGAAACGGACTCGGGGGCGGGTCCAGCTGGCCCGGAGAGGCGACTGAGCTTCCGACGTGCGAGGCCCTTTTTTTGGGTGCCCTGAGGCGATCCGACTTTATGACTACGTTGCGATGCAGACCGGGGCGGATGTGACTGGCCCGCCGCTTTCAGGCCGTGAATGGAGGACAGTGCCCTCATCGAAGCCGCTCAGCGGGGAGATCAACTCGCCTTCGAGCGGCTGCTTCGCCGCTAACCGGACCCGGGGCTGCCGGGATCGCCGCGAGTCACCCCCAGCGGCCCCGCGGCATCGAAGCAAGCGCGCGAGCCGTTCGCCTCGGCGGCCGTAGTTCTCAACCCAGAGAACTGGCCCCGCAGTCGATCCCGTTCGCCCTCATAGTGCGTTGCCTCGTCGCGCTGGTCGCGCGTCGGCGTACTACCGCTCGCCGGGCCGGGATTGTTGGCCACAGGGCCAGCTAGAAGGATGGTACTCCGCTGAGCGCGCTAGCAGGGACGGAGTTTCGCTAGCCGTTTCGGGAGAGCCTCCCAGGCGCGCTCGAGGCGCTCGAGCACGCGCACACTGCGGTTCTGGTCGCCTTCACGCTGCCCGAGCAGGCGGCGTTGTCAGTCCTGGACCTCGAGCCAGCGCAGCCAGCCCAGTTTGTTCGACTCGTCGGCCGGGGCGGCCTGGTCGAGTGCATCGAGGAGTGCCTGTTTGGCCCGCTGGTGCGTGCCGTCATCCGGGAAGGCGTAGGCGTAGGACCGGTGTTCCCGGTCAATCCAGAACCCGTCACTCACGAGTCGCCCGCCGAGGGCGTCGGCGGCCGCGTTGGCGACCTTCTCGGCCTCGGCCTGGTCGGCGCCGGGCTTGCGGAATGCGAGCACGGTCTCCGTAATATGGACCACCGGCAGCGTACGCCTGCCCCGGAGACTCCGCCACCCCCTGACGGTTCGCCGTGGGTCGGACTAAGGATGAAGCTCGCCGGGCGCTCCCGGCGGGCGAGCGGCCCTACGCGAGGGGCAGTTTGCGCTCCGAGCACTGTGGGGGTACCGACGCTCGCCGGGCTCGATCAGCAGCAGGGGTACTGGTGCTTTCACCGCTCCGGCTCAGCCCTCGCCCAGGGCGGAGGTCGAGCGCCGCAGGCGCCGTGGCCGAACCGGGCTCGTCCAGCCGGGCGGGCCGAGCCACCGACCTGCACGGGCTTGGCCGGGGCACAGCCGCGGACGCCGGGGTCGTCCGCCGCGGGCGGAGGGGAGCATCGGAGACACACACACGCATCGGGCTGCGTGGGCGGCTCGGGCGCGAGGCGCGGGGAGGCGGCTGAGCGAGCAGCGAGCCGGTCAACCAGCCCCGGAGGGATCGCCCTCCCCGGAGGGCTGCCCGCCTTCGCCCTGGTCGCGGTCACCCGCCGGCGGTGGCTCCTCCAGGCGCTCCCTGGCTTCCCGGTCGCGGCTCGGGTCGATTCGCTCCCCGGAGTGGCCGGTGTCGCGCTCGCCCGCCTCGCCGAGCGCCTCGCGCACACGCTCCCGGTCCAGCTCTCTCGTCTCGTCGCGGTCGATCACGTCCTCGAGTCGAGCCTAGCGGCGGGGTCCACGCCGCGACATGCAGCAGTTTCCCGGTGTCCGGGTTGGGAAGGCTCAAAGGGCAGGGATCGATCCGGAAGGAGCACGACTGCATGCTCACCATCACCCACACGGCCGCCGAGGCCATCAAGGGCATCGTCGCCTCGCCGCAGGTGCCGGAGGGCGCGGGGCTCAGGATCGCCCCACGGCCGGAAAGCCCGGCGGAAGGTGCGTTCGAGGTCTCCGTCGCCCCCGTTCCGG
>JBKGUS010000425.1:0-10264 GCA_046462295.1 Thermoleophilaceae bacterium
AGCGGCCCTGGATCTGGGGGGCGGCGGGGCGGCGGCGGCGGGCGAACCGCCGCTGGGGCTCCGGGCGCTGGCGGGCCAGGGCGAGCCGCGGCGCGCGCAGCGGCGCGAAGGCGTCGTTGGTGACCTCCCCCGCCCAGACGAGATCCCACAGTGCCTCCTGCAGCTCCACCGGCTCCACCGCGACACCGTCCACCTCGATCACGTCGGCCAGCAGGTCGGCCCAGAAGGAGGCACCGCGCTCGAGCCGCCCGCGCACCGCGTCGTGCAGCGGCGTGGCGGGCGGATCGCCCTTCACCGGGGGCGGCCCGACGAAGCGCGCGTCGTCGCGGAAGTAGAGCGCCACCTTCCCCGAGGAGCGTCCCAGCGAGCCGGCTCCGAACCACACCACCTCGCCGCTCGCGCACAGGGCGTCGAGCCACGCCGGCGAGTAGGCGCCCACGCGACGCGGCAGCACCTCCTGCTCCCACACCTCGGGGGCGAGCGCCACGCCCTGGAGCGGCACCAGCACCTCGCGCAGCCGGTCGATGCCCGCGCCGCCCGGTGGGGCGGCATCGACCCCCTGCCAGGCGGGCAGGAAGCGGGCCAGCGCGCGCTGCTCGGCGGGCTCGACCTCCTTGCGCAGCGAGGCGAGCGAGGCCCGGCGCAGCCGGCGCAGCACCTCCGGGTCGCAGAACTCACGCTCGCTCCCGCCCGGGCGCAGCTCGCCAAGCACGAGCTCCCCGGCCCGCTCGAGCTCGCGCAGCGCGGGGCCGAGGTCGAGGCCGTAGCGGTCCCCGGGCTCCCCGGCGGCGAACGGGCCATGGGTGCGGGCGTAGCGGCGCAACAGGCGGGGAAGCGGCTCGGCCACCTCGGCCAGGAAGGCCTCGGGCAGGCCGCCGGGCGGCACCGCGCCCAGCGCATCGCGGAAGAGGCCGGCGTCCTCGGAGGCCACGAAGCGCTCCTCGCCGCCGATCCGCATGGCCACCGCGCGGCGCTCCTTGACGAGCTGGTCGAGCATGCGCTTGGCCGACACCGCCTCCAGGCAGCGCGCCTGCGCCTCCACCACGGTGAGGTCACCCACCGCCCGCAGCACGTCGTGCAGGCCGTCGGCGTTGGCCGCCCGCGTGCGCTCCGACAGGCGCTGGAGGTCAGCCTCCACCTCGGCCAGCGCGTCGGGGTCGATCAGCTCGCGCAGCTCCTCCTGGCCGAGCAGCTCGCGCAGCAGGTCACGGTCGAGCGACAGCGCGGCGGCGCGCCGCTCCGCGTTCGGCGTGTCGCCCTCGTACATGTAGGTGGCCACGTAGTCGAACAGCAGCGACGAGGCGAAGGGGGAGGCGCGCGGGGTCTCCACCTCCACCAGGCCGAGCTCGCGCCGGTGCAGGGCGGTGAGCAGGCGCTCGAGGCCGGGCAGGTCGAGCACGTCGCGCAGGCACTCGCGGTAGGTCTCCAGCACGATCGGGAACTGGCCGTACCCCTTGGCCACCTCGAGCAGCGACTGCGCCTTGAGCCGCTGCTGCCACAGCGGGGTGCGCTTCCCCGGACGCGCCCGGGGAAGCAGCAGCGCCCGAGCCGCGTTCTCGCGAAAGCGCGCGCCGAACAGCGCCGAGGAGCCGAGCTCGCGCACCACCAGCTCCTCCAGCTCGTCGGGCTCCACCATCACCAGCTCCGCGCCCGGTGGCTCGTCGGCGTCGGGAAGGTGGACGATGATGCCGTCGTCCGAGTAGATGGCGTCGGACTCGAGGCCGTAGACGTCGCGGATCCGCGCCGACAGGGCGAGCGCCCAGGCCGAGTGCACGCGCCCGCCGAAGGGCGACAGTACGCACAGGCGCCAGTCGCCGATCTCGTCGCGGAAGCGCTCGACCACCACTGTGCGGTCGCTAGGCACCACCCGGGTGGCGTCGCGCTGCTCGCGTCGTCCCCAGCGACCGCACGATCGTGATCGAGCGCTTTCGCGACGAGATCGGCGACTGGCGCCTGTGCGTGCTGTCCCCCTACGGCGGCCGCGTGCACGCCGCCTGGGCGCTCGCCCTGTCGGCCCGCATCCGCGACGAGTTCGGGCTCGAGTCCGACGCCATCTGGTCGGACGACGGCATCATCGTCCACCTGCCCGACGCCGACGAGCCGCCCAGCGCCGCCCTCGTGCTGGTGCAGCCGGACGAGCTCGAGGAGCTCGTAGTGCGCGAGCTGTCGAGCTCTGCGCTGTTCGGCGCCCGCTTCCGCGAGAACGCCGCCCGGGCCCTGCTGCTGCCACGCGCCCGGCCCGGCAAGCGCACGCCGCTCTGGCAGAAGCGGCTCAAGGCGCAGTCGCTGCTCGAGGTGGCCAAGCGCTACGGGCAGTTCCCGATCGTGCTCGAGACCTACCGCGAGTGCCTTCGCGACGTGTTCGACCTGCCCGGCCTCGAGGCGCTCCTGCGCGGGCTGCACACGCGCGAGCTCTCGCTGGTCGAGGTCGAGACGCAGCGCGCCTCGCCGTTCGCCTCGTCGCTGCTGTTCGACTACGTCGCGACCTACATGTACGAGGGCGACACGCCCAATGCCGAGCGGCGTGCCGCGGCGCTCTCACTCGACCGCGAGCTGCTGCGCGAGCTGCTCGGCCAGGAGGAGCTGCGCGAGCTGATCGACCCCGGCGCGCTCGAGGAGGTGGAGGCGGACCTGCAGCGCATCAGCGAGCGCACGCGCGCCGCCAACGCCGACGGCCTGCACGACGTGCTGCGCGCCGTGGGCGACCTGACGACCGACGAGGCGCAGGCGCGCTCCCTCGAGGCGGTCTCGGCACAGCGCATGCTGCGCGACCTGGAGAAGGGGCGCCGCGCGATCCGCATGCGCATCGGCGGCGAGGAACGCTGGCTCGCGGCGGAGGACGCCGGCCTCTACCGCGACGCGCTCGGCGCCGTGCCGCCGGGCGGGCTGCCGGAGGTGTTCCTCGAGCCGGTGGAGGAACCGCTCGCGCGCCTGGCGCGCCGCTACGCGCGTACCCACGGGCCGTTCACCACGCGCGACATCTCGGAGCGCTACGCGATCGACTGCGCCCCGGTGCTCCGCGACCTCGAGGCCGCCGGCAACCTGATCCGCGGCGAGCTGCGACCGGGCGGAAGCGAGCGCGAGTGGTGCGACCCCGACGTGCTGCGCCGCCTGCGGCGCGCTTCGCTCGCCACCCTTCGCAAGGAGGTCGAGCCCGCCGAGCAGCGCGCGCTGGCGCGCTTCCTGCCCGCCTGGCAGGGCGTGGACCGGGCGCTCGAGCTCCGCGAGGTCCTCCTGCCGCTCCAGGGGCTCGCCCTGGCGCCGGAGGTCTGGGAGCGCGACGTCCTTCCGCGGCGCACCCGCGCCTACACCCCGGCCGCAATGGACGAGCTCTGCGCGAGCGGCGAGGTCGTCTGGGTCGGTGCCGGCGCAATCGGTTCCCGCTCCGGTCGAGTCGCGCTCTACTTCCGCGAGGACGCCCGCTGGCTCGGCCCGCCGCCCACGCGTGGCGAGCGTCCCGAGGGTACCGCGCATGACGCGATCCGAGAGCGACTCGCAGCCGGGGCCGCTTTCTGGACCGATCTGCTCGCCGACGTGGGCGAGGTGGAGCCTCTCGAGCTACAGGAGGCCGTGTGGGACCTCGCCTGGGCCGGCGAGGTGACCAACGACGCCTTCGCGCCGCTGCGGGCGCCGCGCCTCTCCCTCGCCAAGGGCACGCGCGAGTCCGGCCGGCGCTTCGCCCGCCGGAGGCGGCCGGCGTCGCCGCAGGTGCAGGGGCGCTGGTCGCTCACCACCGCGCTGTTCGCGAACGCCCCGGCGCATGGCCCGCGCATGCGGGCGATCGCCGAGATCCTGCTGGAGCGCTACGGCATCGTGACCCGGGAGACGGTGCTGGCCGAGGGGATCCCGGGCGGGTTCGCCGCGCTCTACGGCGAGCTCGCGAACCTGGAGACGCTCGGCACAGCACGGCGCGGCTACTTCGTGGAGGGCCTGGGCGGCGCCCAGTTCGCGCTTTCGGCCGCCATCGAGCGGCTGCGGACCATGCGCACCGACGAGCCCGCCGGGGCCCTGGTGCTCGCGGCCACCGATCCCGCTAACCCCTTCGGCGCCACGCTGAGCTGGCCGAAGCGCGACGACGAGGAGAAACAATCGCTGCGCGCCCGGCCGAGCCGGGCGCTTGCGCCCGGCCGGCGGCCGGCGCGCGTGCCCGGCGCCTACGTGGTCACGCTGGACGCCGAGCCCGTTCTCTACGTCGAGCGCGGCGGCAAGGGCCTGCTGCCGCTGCGCGAGCCCGGCGACGAGTGGCTGCAGCCGGCGCTCGAGGCGCTGGCCGAGGCGGTGAAGCGCGGCCGGGTGCCGCGGCTCGGAATCGAGCGCTTCGACGGCGAGCCCGTGGTGGGCACGCCAACAGCCGAGCTCCTGATCGAGCTGGGCTTCAGGCAGGGACCACGCCGGCTGACGCTCAGCGCGTGAGCACGCACAGCAGCGGCGCGTGATCCGAGGGCCGCGGGCCCGTCCGGAAGCTGCGGTCGATGTCGCATCGGATCAGGTCTCGTGCCAGCGGCCGCGAGAGTAGGAAGGCGTCGATCCGGAGCCCCATGTTGCGGTGGAAGTGCCCCTGGCGGTAGTCCCACCACGTGAACCCGGGTTCGCCGGGGTGGAGCTCTCGGAAGGCGTCCACCATGCCGGCGTCGAGGAGCGCCTGGAAGCGCTCGCGCTCGGGAGGGGTGACGTGCGTCGCGCCCCTCAGCGCCTCCGGGTCGTACACGTCGAGGTCCGTCGGGCAGACGTTGAAGTCGCCCGCCACCACCAGCGGGCCGCCCGAAAGCTCGGCCACGCGCTCGGCCATCGCGTCGAGGAAGCGGAGCTTGTCCTCGTAGAACGGGCTGTCGGGCGACCGCCCGTTCGGGACGTACACCGACACCACGCGCATGCCGTCCATGTCGGCCTCGAGCCAGCGCGCCTCGTCCCGCGAGGGCTCGCGCGCCAGCCCTGCGCAGACCTCGACCGCGTCGCCGCGCGCCAGCAACGCGACCCCCGCCCAGCGACCGGTGCTGTGGTGGAGAGCGCGGTAGCCGGTCGCCTCCAGTTCGAGGAGCGGGAAGGCCCCCGGCTCGGTCTTCGTCTCCTGCATGAAGAGCATGTCGGGCTGGTGCTGCTCGAGCAGGTCGAGCACCCGCGGCATCCGTGCCACCAGGGAGTTCACGTTCCAGGTGGCCAGCTTCATGGCCGCGCGACAGTACCGTTCGGCTGGTGCGTGCCGCGCTAGCCGCCCTGCTGACCCTTGCCCTCGTCCCGGCGGCCGCCGCCCGGCCCGTCGAGATCCGCGGCGCCGACCCGGAGCGCTACACGCTCGACCTGCGCTACGAGGACCGCGGGGCCGGCCTGCTCACCGGCAGCGAACGCATCGAGTTCGTCAACCGCGGTCCCCGGGCCCTGACCCGCGTCTGGCTCCGCCAGTGGGCCAACGGCCCGGACGACTGCCGGCCGCGCCGCATCCGGGTCGAGGTCGAGGCGCCGGCCGTGACGGGAGCCGAGAGCGTGAGCTGCACGGCGCTCGAGGTTCGCCTTGCCGCGCCCGTGCCCCCGGGCGCCAGCGGCGCGATCTCGCTGCGGTTCGAGGTGCGGGTCCGCCGCAAGCCGGATCGCTTCGGCGTGGTGCGCGACACAGTGCTGCTCGGCAACGTGATCCCGGTGCTGGCCGTGCGCGACCAGCGCGGGCTCCACCTCGAGCCGTACGCGAAGCGGGGCGAGAGCTTCTACTCGCTCGCCGCCCGGTGGGACGCCGTGCTGCGCCTGCCGCGGCGGCTGCGCGCCGCCACTACCGGCGCGACCGTGTCGGAGGACGTCGCGGGCAGCGAACGGACGCTGCGCGTGGCCACCGAACAGGCACGCGACTTCGCGCTGGCCGTCGGCCCGCTGAGGCACGTGCAGGCGAGCCAGGGCCGCGTGCGGGTGCGGGTGTTCGCCGGACGGCGAGTGCGCGGCAGCCGCGGCGCGCTCCGCGTCGCCCGCCGGGCCGTGCGGGCCTTCAGCCACCGGTACAGCCCCTACGACTCCACGGAGCTCGATGTGGTGCTCGTGCGCGGCGGCCTCGGGGCGGGCATCGGGATGGAGTACCCCGAGCTCGTCTTCTCGATCCCGGCGGCCGACGTGATCACCCACGAGGTCGCGCACCAGTGGTGGTACGGCCTCGTCGGCAACAACCAGTACCTCGAGCCCTGGCTCGACGAGAGCTTCGCCCAGTACTCGCACGAGCGGCTCCACCCGCGCGTGAACTTCTGCCTGCCGCGCAGGCCGTACCTGCTGGTCGCCCCGTGGCGGCGCGACATCCCGCTCGACTCGACCATGGAGCGGTTAGAGCGCTCCGCGCCGGCGGCCGTAGGCGAGGTCGTCTACCTCGCCGGGTCGTGCGCGCTGCAGCGGCTCGAGCGCGACATCGGCCGGGCCCGGATGACCGCCGTGCTGCGCCGGCTCCAGGCGCGTCACCGGCACGGGGTGATGACGCGCTCCGACGTGCTGGCCGCGATCCGCCGCGAGGCGCCGCGCTACCGCCTGCGTCGCTGGCTGCGCCTCGCGCATCTGGCACGGTAGGAGGGATGCCGGAGGGCGACACCATCCACTCCGTGGCGCGGCGGATCCGCGCCGTCCTGGTGGGCAAGCCGATCGTCTCGATCGAGACCCCGCAGGCGCGCCACGCGATGGATCGCTGGCCGGAGCGGCTCGAGGGGCGTGCCGTCACGAGCGTGGACGCTCACGGAAAGCATCTCTTCATCCGCTTCGAGGGCGACCTCACCCTGCACTCGCACCTGAGCATGACCGGCTGGTGGGGCCTATACCCGCGTGGCCGGCGCTGGGGCCGGTCGCCGCGCCGCGCTTGGCTTGTGATCCGGACCGCCGAGCACGAGGTGGTCCAGTTCGGCGGGCCGGTGCTCGAGCTCATGACCGAGTCGCGCTCGCGCTTCGACCGCCGCCTGGCCGCGCTCGGCCCGGACGTGCTTGCGGGCGAGCTCGACGAGCGCGCCGTGCTCGCGCGCCTGCGGCAGGACGACCCCAGCCGCGGTGTCGGCGACGCGCTCCTCGACCAGCGCAACCTGGCCGGGGTGGGGAACGTCTGGAAGTCCGAGGGCTGCTTCCGCGTGGGGCTCGATCCCTGGCGGCCGCTGGGGCGCGTGGCCGACGAGGAGGCGATCGCCGTGGTGCGGGAGATCAGGGAGCGGATGCTGGCCTCGGTCGAGGCGGGCGGCCACCCGCGCGACATCCAGGTCTACGACCGCAGCGGCCGGCCCTGCCCGCGCTGCGGCGGGCCGATCCACGCGCGCGGCCAGGGCGACGACAACCGCACGACCTACTGGTGCCCGGCGTGCCAGGCCTGATCCGGGTCGGGCACAAGGGCGCCGACCACGTCGCGCCCGGCAACACCTTGGAGAGCTTCAAGGCGGCGCTCGAGCACAGCGTGGACATGATCGAGTTCGACGTGCTGCGCACGCGCGACGGGCGCCTCGTGCTCGCTCACGACTACGCGGACGCCGAGGCGCGCGAGTGCCTGACGATGGAGGAGGGACTCGACCACTTCGCCGGCGAGGCCTACGCGGGCGTGCAGCTCGACGTGGACATGAAGCTGCCGGGCTACGAGCGCGAGGTGGCAGAGGGGCTGGCGGCGCGAGGGCTGTCGGGGCGCTCGCTCGTGTCGACGATGTACCTGGAGAGCCTGGACCGGCTGGGCGAGCTGGCGCCGGGGCTTCGGCGCGGCTGGTCCGTGCCGCGCGTGCGGCGCAACTACCTCCGCTCGCCGTGGGCGGTGCCGGCGTATGCGATGGCGCGTGTCATGCGGGCGCGGCTGCCGGGCCAGGCAGCGTCACGCATCCGGGCGGGGGGATGTGAGGCGATCATGTCGCACCAGGTCCTGGTGAGCCGCCGCCTCGTAAAGGCCGTCCACCGGGCCGGCGGGGAGGTCTACGTCTGGACCGTGGACGACGCGCGGCGCATCCGGGCGCTGGAGGCACTCGGCGTGGACGGGGTCATCACGAACGACCCTCGATTGTTCGGATGACAGCCGGGGGCTCACGCCCCCGGACCCCCGCTGATGCCTGGCCGGTCTCTGGCTATCCGCCGACCGTGCAGGTGCCCGTGGTGTGCGTCTCGGTGCGGGCGTTCTCGCCGGTCCACCGGAGCTCCGCCACCGCCCGCAGCTGGTAGCTGTGGCCGGCCGGCACGGAGAGGTTGTAGGTCCAGCCCGCCTGCCCCCACGTGTACTCCGCGGATCCGGCTGACTGCCAGGGGGAGGTGGCCGCTCCGGCCAGCGGCACCCAGCCGCTGGGGCTGAGCCACTGCGCGGTGAAGCGCACCGACATCTGTGAGGTGGAGCCGTCCCCGGCGAGCTGCGCGCGGGCGCCCAGCTGGCTCGGGTTGCAGATGTTCACCTGCGCCCAGGACGAGGTGATGCTCTCGCCGGTCTGAGCGCTCGCCCCGCCCGCGCCGGCGACCGCCGCGCAGACTGCGATGGGTATCAAGCTCCTGCGTAACACAAGGATGTCTTCGGTTGCGAGTACCTCCCGCTTGAGGCTTCAGCCTAGTAGATGAGGCACATCGCCTTGGATGTGCCCGCGGGATCCCCGCCGTCGACGCCGCGGATGCCGGTCTCGGTGGTCCGGGTCACCGAGCGCACGACCAGGGAGCGGAAGCCCTTGCGGCGCGCCGTGCTGTGGCGGCGGGGCTTGCTGTGGCGGCGCGCCGTGGTGTGGCGGCGGGCCTTGCCCTTGCGGCGGGCGCCGCCCACCGCGACCCGCTTCCGCCACTCGAACTCCGCGATCGCGCGCATCGTGAAGGTCACCCCGGCGGGCGGCGGGGCGAACTGGAAGGTCCAGCCCGCCTGGCGGCGCTCGTACACGGCCGGGCCCGCGTACACCCACGGCGACGTGCCGCCGGCGCCTGCCACCGGCGCCCAGTCCTGGAACGCGCGACTCCAGTACTCGGCGCGGAAGCGCATGAACATGCGCTGGCCCGAGGCGTTGCCGGGCATCCCGGCGCGGATGCCCATCGAGTCGGGCGACGTGGCGGTGTCGCAGATGTTCACCGTGGCCCATAGGCGTGGCGTGCTCGACGCCGTGGCGATGCCGTACGACGGGCCGGTCGTCACGGGCTGCGCCTCGGACACGGCGATGTCGGGCACCTCGGCCGGGGGATCCTGGGCGATCGCGGCCGCGGGGGCGATCAGCACGCAAGCGCATGCGAGCATGGTCAGGGCTGCGGTGGGGCGGAACATCCCGACGTCTATCGGGTCGCCCGCCGGGCGCTTGAACATCTCGCCGTGATGAACTGGACGCACGTACGTAGTAGGGACGTGAACGAGGCGGTGGCCGAGCGGATGCCGGTACGGGCGGGGACCGACGCCGATACATTCGCGGCGCTCTACCAGCGGACGTTCCCCCGCGTGTACGCGTACGTGATGTCCCTGCTGCGCGACCGCTCGGCGGCCGAGGACGTGACCGCCCAGGCCTTCGAGCGCGCCTACCGTAAGCGCTCGAGTTACCGCGCGCGCCGCGGCAGCCCAGAGGCCTGGCTGTTCGGGATCGCCCGCAACGCGGCCCTCGACGAGCTGCGGCGCCGCGGGCGCCGCGCCGGCCTGGAGGGCGAGCCCGCCGACCTGGACGCCCCAACCGCCGAGGACCACGCCGAGCTGGCGCTGCGCCGTGAGGCGGTGCGCGAGGCGCTCACGAAGCTCGACGGCCACGAGCGGGACCTTCTCTCCCTCAAGTTCTCCGGCGGTCTCTCGAACGCCGAGATCGGCCGTGTGCTGGGCGTGTCCGAGACCAACGCGGGCACCCGGCTGCACCGCGCCCTCACGAAGCTCCGAAAGGCCTGCGATGACGCATCCTGACTCCGAGAACACCGCCGTGATCGAGCGCGAGCTGGAGGCCGTCGACGCGGCGCTGCGCGGCGGCGCAGCCGACCATCACGACCCGTTCGTGCGCGAGCTGCAAGAACTGGGGCTGCTGCTGCAGGCGGAGGCGTCCGAGCCCGAGTCCGAGTTCGCCGAGGCCCTGGAGCAGCGTATGCGGGACGGATTTCCGGCGAAGCCGGGTTCGGCCCGCGCGCTGGGGGACGAGGTGCGCTCAGGGCTCGCCGCGGCGGTGGCCTGGCCGGGCAAGGCCGACCGCAGCCTCCCCTCGCCGCGGCGAATGCTCCCAGCTGCCGCGGCGCTCGTGACCGTCGTCGTGATCGGCTTCGGCGTGGCGTCGGTGGACGTGAACCGCGGGGATGACGACGGTGCCGGCGGCGGAAGCGTCGCTGGAAGCGGGGGCGGTGCGGACTCGGGCGGTGG
>JBKGUS010000426.1:0-4718 GCA_046462295.1 Thermoleophilaceae bacterium
ACTTGTAGCTCCAGCTGATTCGGCCACCAATCCCGGTTTGTCCTCGGCCGAGTCGCCTTGGGAGAGGGGCTGGGGATTACCGGGTTCTCGCTTTCGCTGACGCTCTCAGTCACGTCGGTCTCCTCTCTCACAGTTCCTAGCCGAGGGCGGTGAGACGGCCATGGACGCACTCTAGAACTTGAACGCTGCCAGGCGAGACAACGAAAGCTTCAGCTAAGCGGAGAAAACTCGAAGCCCTCTGACGGACTCGAACCGTCGACCCCCTCCTTACCATGGAGGTTCAAGGGCGGTACTGGCGGGCATGTCCGGGCTTCGCGATCACATTTCTCCTGCAAATCGTCCCTTCGTGGCGCGACTACCATGCCCGCGCGTGCCCGCGCGTTCCCAGGCTGATGTACCCGTCTCGTACCCGCGCCGTGTTGGCTGTTTTTAAAACGGACAACAATTAGTCGCGCGCCAACTCGCACCAGGGTTGGCCGAGGCGAGCGGACGGAATGGGCCACGCTTACCCGGCCGTTCGCGCGCGTCAGGTCGTTTGCCCAGCATGATCAGATTGCTCGACTGCGCGCGCGACCTGGAGTCGAGAGGAGACGTTGAGCTTGCGGAATGTGTTGCGCAGGTGCGTTTCGACCGTCTTGGGGCTGAGGTAGAGGGCGGCGGCGATCTCAGCGTTCGTCTTGCCGTCGGCGACGAGCCGCCCAACCTCGAGTTCGCGTCCGGTGAGCGAGGCCACGCCGGTTGCGTCCGCGTCGCCGGCACGTGTTCGGCGGTGGATGCGGCGCCCGAGCTTCCGGAGCTCGCGCTCCGCTTCTGCACGGAGGCGGGGTGAGCCGAAGCCGTCGAAGGCGGCCGCTGAACGTTCGAGTTGGGCCGCCGCCCGGTCATGCTCGCCCGCTCGGGCGAGCGCGCGTCCCGCAAGCGTGCGGGCACCGGCGGCATCGAAGAGGTTCCCGACTTCTTCGAGTGCCGTCGCCGCCAAAAGCGCTCGTTCTGCCGCGTCGCCGGAATCACCGCAGTCGAGCATGACCGCGGCTCGAGCAAGATCCGCCATCGCGGCCGCCATCGGCAACGAGATGCCGTCGGCACAATCCGCAGCAGTGCTTGCCGCCCGCTGAGCTTCTTCGTGTCTCCCCGAGTCGAGCAGGCAGCGGGTGAGAAGCTCCAGGGAGCGGACTCGCCAGCCACCTCCGATCTGCTGCTGGTCGATCCCGCCGGAGGCGATGAGCAGCTCGGCCGCCCGTGCAGCTCCATCCGTGCCGAGCAGGGCGGTCGCGAAGGCCACGGCAGCCCAGGCAGAAGACGTGCTCGCATCGAGGTGACGCGCGACGTCGACGGCCTCCTCTCCGGTGGCGAGCGCCACGTCGACGTTTCCCGCGGCGAACTCGGCCAGCGAGCGGCTCAGGAGGTTCCAGACGAGTCCGTGCGGGTTGTCCACCAACCGTGCCGCCTCGACCGCCCCTTCCAGTACTTCAGTGGATTCCGCTACCCGGCCCTGTAACCAGAGGGCCGTTCCCAGCATCGGAAGAAGGATCGGAAAGAGATCGCCCTGTCCCGTGGTACGGCCGATACGGAGCGCGCGATCGGCGTGGCGGCACACGTCTTCGAAGTGGTCGAGGTACATCTCCGCGTTCGCTAGGTGGAAGAGGACGTCGAGACGCCTGGAGAGCTCGTCGTCCGAAAGCCGATCCACAAGCTCCGCGGCCTGCTCGCGATAGACCCGTGCATCAACTACAGCTCCGCCAAGTGCGGCCCCGGCGGCGCGTACAGCGAGTGTGGCAGCGCCTAGGACGCGATCTCCCAGCGGCGCCGCCGCGGCGGCCGCGCGAAGCGCCCACGTGTGCATCGCCTCGTACTCGGCGCTGAAGAGCGCGTCGACGGCGAGCTCGATCATGAGCGCGATCGCGTCCGGCGAGTCGGCGTCGCCAATCTCGGCGAGTGTGTCTTCGAGACGTGCGCGGGCCTGCTTGTGCCGGCCGAGCAGATTTTCGACAACGGCGCAGGCCGTGGTGACCTGCACGCGCAACCCGACGGACTCCTCGGGCACGATCGTCAAGCTCTCGAGTAGGGCGGCGTAGCTATCCGCGAAATGCCCGGTCGCGGCCAGCGATCGGGAACGCGCGAGCAACAACTCGACACGATCCGAGGCTGGCGCGGTGTCGGGGAGCAGGCGAAGCGCGGCGCCGAACCAACGTTCGGCATTTGCGGGAGCTCGGTGGGCCGCTGACTTGCCGGCCTCCCGTAGGAGGGCGACGGCGGCTAGGTCGCCTGCGGGGGCTGAGTACTCAACATGGTGGGCGCGTGCCGCCGCCGAGGCGCCCAGCGCGGCAAGCGCGCGTGCGCTCCGCTCGTGCGCGGCGATCCGCCAGCCGCCGGGTGCCGACTCGTAGACCGCACGGCGCAGCAATGGGTGCCGGAACCGAAATTGCCGCGGAACATCGGTGCTGCGGACAAGGTCGCGTTGCAGCAGCTCGTTGATCGCCTCGAGGGCAGCCGCGTCGGGAACGTCAGCGGCGGCTGCCGCCAGCTCGGGCTCAAACGGGTCTCCGGCGACCGCGGCGCCCTGCAGCACGATGCGTGCGCGCGCTGACACGAGGCTGAGCTCCTCTGCCAGCGCGGCCGCGACGCTCTCTGGAACGTCGATTTCGGCGACGGTGGTAATCCGCGCCGACGGAGGTTCTGCTGTGCGGTCGAGCGAGCGGGCGAGCTGCTCGAGGTAGAAGGGATTGCCGCCGCTCTCGTCGTACAGCACGGCTTCTAGCTCGTCGGGCGGGTCACTCAGGAGCTCGCGAGCCTCGGCGCGGCTCAGCGGCGTTACTTCGGCCCGGGCGAGCGTTCCCGCACGCTCGGCGCGCGCGATTGGGGCGGACAGACGGTCGGGTACCTGGCGCGGACGGAGGGCGACAGCGATCAGCACGGCCGCGGAGGGGGGCCGATGCAGCAGTGCTCCGAGCAGCTCCAGGGATGCGGGGTCGGCCCAGTGGACGTCGTCGAGGAGGAGCACAAGCGGTTGCCTGTCGGCAAGTCGCTCGAGCAGCTCGCGCACGGCTCGGTGGCTTCGGTAGCGCTCGTGCTCGAGCGGCGTGTCGGTGCGCGTGGCTGGCGCGGAAAGGGACGGGAAGACTGTCGCAAGCTCTGCGCGGGTCGTGTCGGCGAGGGCTGCGACGCGATGCGGCTCGAGGTCGTGGACGTACTCGTCGAGCGCGTCGACGAAGAGCCCGAACGGTACGTCGCTCTCGAGCTCAGACGCGGAGCCGGAGAGCACGAGTTGCCCCCGCGCATGAGCGGTGTGGCCAAGCTCGGACAGCAGCCGAGTCTTACCGATACCCGGCTCACCGACGACTTCGATTGCGACCGATCCGCCGTGCTCGAGATCCGTTAGAGCCTGGTCGAACATCGCGAGCACGGGCTTTCGCCCGACGAGCCGTTCCGCCACCTGAGCCAATCGCTCGCCTCCTTCGCAGCGAGGATATGTGAGGGGCTCGTCCGAGAAGTCAGGGTGCGGGATCAGGATGTCGCCCGATGTCAGGCTGGCGGCTGTACGGCAGGCTCACGGCATGTCTCGTTACCTGCTCCATCACCGTCACGTGGCCCGGCTGTACGAGACCGTGATCCGCGCCGGGGCAAGCGCGCTGACCACCGACCGGTGGGGCGACCGAGGTGACGCCCGATGAAGCGGGTAATCCTCGGGATCCTGGCAGCAGCGGCCCTCGCCGTCGTCATGCTTGCCGCGAGCGCCTGCACGCTCTACTCGCGCGCCGACGTGGACACCGTCGGCGACGTGAGCTTCGAGAACGAGCTCGCCGTCCCGCCGCTGCTGGAGCCGCGGGAGAAGGACGGCCGCAAGATCTTCGACCTGACCCTGCAACAGGGCCGTGCCGAGCTCCTGTCCGGCAAGCCGGCCGAGACCTGGGGCGTGAACGGCTCCTACCTCGGCCCCACCCTCCGTGCCGCCCGCGGCGAACGGGTCGAGCTACGCGTCCACAACGAGCTTCCCGAGATGACCACCATCCACTGGCACGGAATGCACCTCCCAGCCGAAGCCGACGGCGGCCCGCACCAGCCGGTCGAACCGGGAGAGACGTGGACGCCGAGCTGGGAGATCGAACAGCCCGCCGCGACGCTCTGGTACCACCCGCATCCACACGGCGAGACCGCCGACCACGTCTACCGCGGGATCGCGGGACTGTTCATCGTCGACGACCCGGAGACCGCGGGTCTCGCGCTTCCCGGCGACTACGGCGTCGACGACATCCCGCTGATCATCCAGGACAAGCGGCTCGACGACGACGGCCAGCTCGACTTCTCCCAGAGCCTGATCAGTCCGACCGGTCGGCTCGGGGGAACGATCCTCGTCAACGGCACGCACGGGCCGTATGTCGAGGTCGGCGACGAGCGAGTCCGCTTCCGCCTCCTCAACGGCTCGAACGCGCGCGTCTACAACATCGGCTTCGCCGACGAGCGCGAGTTCGACCTGATCGCCACCGAGAGCGGGCTGCTCGAGGCCCCACGACGGATCGACCGCATCCAGCTCTCCCCGGGCGAGCGCGCCGAGATCGTCGCCGCCTTCGAGCCCGGGGAGCGGATCGTGCTGCGAAGCTTCGAGCCCGAGCTCGGGACGACCTTCTGGGAGAACCGGTTCGCCGGAGGCGACGACCGCTTCGACCTCGTCGAGATCCGCGCCGCGACGCGTCTCGCTCCCTCGCCGGAGCTCCCCAACA
>JBKGUS010000427.1:0-5490 GCA_046462295.1 Thermoleophilaceae bacterium
CGCTACGGCGCCCCGCCACCGCCAGTGGGCGCCTTAGCGTGCTCGCCGGTCCGGATGGTCGACGAATGGTCGACAAGTCCGAGACTCCATCCGGTACATGGCGAAACGGGAACTCGGCGGTTTCCGTGTGATAGCAGGCGGTTTGAGGCTCG
Organism: Thermoleophilaceae bacterium; assembly: GCA_046462295.1. Lineage (GTDB taxonomy): Bacteria > Actinomycetota > Thermoleophilia > Solirubrobacterales > Thermoleophilaceae > JACVRW01. The sequence continues at coordinate 153 of JBKGUS010000427.1, forward strand.
TGCCAGCAGGCGTGGGCGCGTGCCGCGACGGCTTGCGCGGATTATGAGTCCGCTGCTCTGACCGCTGAGCTACCGGCCCGTACCTGAGACGGTACCGCGGCACGTGGCGCTGCTTCGGTCCAGGCGGCGGCCGTTCACCGCTCGGAACTCGAGGTCGGCCTTCCCGGGGCTCAGGGTCATTCGCAGTGCGCCCGTCATGTCGCTTCGTGCGAACGCCAGCCGGGGGTCGTTCAGCACCGTGTAGCGCACCGCGCCGCCCGTCCCGGCCAGGTACTGGGTGAGGCTTCCGCGCTTCTTGTATCGCGCCATCACGTGACCGTGGCCGTTCAGCACCAGCCGTGCGTTTCCCTGCAGCGCGGTCCACAGCGGGACGATGTCCGCGGAGTCGCCGTGCACGCTGTCCGAGCTCATCAGCGCGCGGTGCCAGAAGGCGATTCGGCACGTCGTGTCGCGGCGCGCGAGCACCCGGCGCAGCCAGCGCATCTGCGGCGAGCCGGGCCCGTGCGCCGTCTCCGAGTTCAGGCTCAGGATCTCCCATCCGCCCACGCTGATCCGGTACCACGGCTTCGCCCTTCCGTGCCGGCGCCAGTACGGGAAGTAGCCCTGCTCCCGCGCCCACCACTCGTGGTTCCCCGGGGTCGGCCACGTGATCCGGTCCAGCCGGCCATAGACCGGCCGCCAGTTGCGCCGGTAGTCCTCGGCCGTCCCGCCCGGGTAGACGTCGCCCAGGTAGAGGAACGCCTCCGGCCGGGTGCGCTCGATCCGCCGGGCGAGCCGCTGCGCGATCGCGCTCCCGTCTGCCCCGTCCCCCACCGCCCACACCGTCGCGGGCTCCTCCACCTGCGCCGCCGACATCGCGAGCGACGCGGCGAGCGCGGTCACGATCACGGCAGCACCAGGATCGCGTCGCTCACGCGGCGCTCGCCGCCGGGGTCCGACGGGAGGTTGGCGGTGCGGCCGCGCACGGCCATCGCCGTGGACCCGCCGCCGTCGAGGTTGAGCGCGTCGCGCGCTCCCAGCGCGCGCATCACGCGCGCGCCCTCCCGCAGCGTCACCCCCGCGCTCCAGCCCGGCCTGCGGCCGTCGACCGTGACCAGCAGGAGGCTCCCGTCACGCCGCACGCCGGCCATGGTACGGGGCTGCCTGGACGCCACGAACGACCCGTGGAACCACGGGGCCGAGAGCGGGTTGAACCCCTCGGCCGAGCTCCGCACGCGCACCCGCGCGCCGGCGAGCAGTCGCGGGCCGCCCGACACGATGTCCCCCGGCGGCACCGCCGACGCCCGCATGAACATGCCCTGGTCGAGCCCCAGCGGAGCGCCGACACCCGCGTCGCGCAGCGGCGCCCGCGAGCTGCCCGTGGCCGTGAGGACCGCTGCGTCGGGTGGCACCGGGCTCCCTCCGCCGCTCCGCAACGCGGTCACCACGCCGTCGCGGACCACTGCGTCGAGGGCGCCGGCGACACGCGGCGTCCGCGCTCCCCAATCCGCCGTGAACAGCACCAGCTCGCTGGGGTCCGTGCAGGTGGTCACGGCCGACGGGCGCTCCGTCGGCCGGTCTCCCCCGCGCCCGCCGCAGGCCGGGATCTCGCCGGGGATGCGGTTGATCCCGTCGAGGACGAGCTCCTCGTCGGGCATCCGCACGACGCCGCCGAAGCGGAGCGGCCCGATGCCGCGCGGCGCGGTCCCGACCAGCAGCGCCGACCGCCCCCCAACCGGCTCGCTCAGCAGTCGGCCCTCGGCTGCCAGGGCCCCGACCGGGTAGCCGTCGCCGTCGAAGTAGCCGCCGTTCACCGCGGCCACGGCCGCCAGCCGGCGCGACAGCACGCTGGGCCGTATCCGGTCACCGGCCGCGTCCCCTGCCGGAGCAGCGACCACCCGGGCACCCGCCGCCACCGTCAACACGTTCACCCGCCACGGCCCGCCTTCCCGCACGATGCGGGTCCAGCGGACGCCGGGCGCCACCCGGGAGACACTGCGGCGCTCGTCGAGGCTCCTCGGACCGAGCGGGAGGTCCGCCGCCCCGGCCGGCGGGGCGACCGCCAGCAACCACGTCAGGGCGACCCCCGCGGCGAGGCGTCTCGCCTACCCCACCGCCTTCTTCACCGCCGCCTCGAGCTCCTCGGGGCTGAACGCGCCCTCCAACCGCGCCGCCACGCGCCCGCTCGCGTCGAAGGTGAAGGTCCACGGCTCAGTCGGCAGCCGGAACGCCGTCAGCTGCGGCCGGTAGCCCTTGCGAATCTCGTTCTCGTTGTAGACCTCCATGTGGATGAACTCCGCCTGATCCTCGTAGTCGGCCTTCACCTGCTCGACCACGTCGACCACCGGCCCGCACACGCGGCTCTGGCACAGCCGCGGCGTCGCGAACGTGAGCACCACGGGCGCCTGCCCTATCACGTCCGCGAAGTCCGACTCGTGCATCGACGACGGGGGCACGCGAGTGTCGATCTGCTCGAGGTCGCCGCCCACGTCGGCCTCCGTCGGGGTGTGGATCATCGGCGGCCGCTCGCCCACCTGAGGCACGAAGTCCTCGGCCTTCACCGTGATGACGGGCCGCGCCGACGCGGCGGCCACCAGCCGGCCGTCGAGGCGCGCCATCCCCAGCACCTCGTACCTGCCGGGCCGGTTCAATGGCAGCTCGGTCACGTAGAGCGTCTTCGCGGCGTCCGGGTCGGAGGCCGACGACTGGCTGCGGAACTGGGTGTCCACCTCGAGCGACTCGTAGCGCGCCACGAACGGCCCCTGGGCCGGCCCACCGCCCGCGCGCGCGATGTACACGGCCGCCGCGGCATCGGGGATCGCCGCGCGCGCAGCCGTGAAGAGCCCGAAGGCATAGCGGTTCCTGCCCGCGACGAAGTGGTCGAGCGACGGCGCCAGCACGGGGCCGCCCCCCGGGAGCTCGTTGTAGAGCTGCACGAGCGTCTTCCCCTCGGCGCTCGGGAACTGGTCCGGCGTCGCCTCGGGCGGCGGACGGTCTGCCTGCTCCGCATCGTCGTCGCCGCCGCCGCAGCCGCCCGCCACGAGCGCGCATGCGACAAGGCCGGCGGCGATGAGGCGTCGGCGGATCACGGTCGCAGAAGGCTAGGGAACGACCCGAGCCACCGGCCCGATCCTTAACCCACGGTTCGCATAGGCTTCCGCGCCTTGACCCAGCGCGCCGCACTGATCACCGGAGGCTCGAGCGGGATCGGCTTGGCCATCGGCCGCGCCCTGGGACAGGACGGCTATGGCATCACGCTCTCCGCGCGCCGGCCCGACAAGCTCGAGGCCGCCGCGCAGAGCCTTCGCGACGGGGGATTCGACGTCGAGGCCGTGCCCGCCAACATGGCCCAGGAGGAGGACATCCAGCGGCTGGCGGCGGCCCACCGCGAGCGCTTCGGCCGCCTCGACGTCCTCATCAACAACGCCGGCATCGGCATCGGCAGCGCGGTCGCCGACACCGCCACGAAGAAGCTCGACCTCCAGCTCGACGTGAACCTCCGCGGCGTCTACCTGATGGCCCGCGAGTGCATCCCGATGCTCAAGGAGGCAGGCGCCGAGCACGGCAAGGCGCTGATCGCCAACACCTCTTCCTACGCGGGCAAGCATGGCCAGGGCTGGCTGTCGGCCTACTCGGCGACCAAGTTCGGGGTGGTCGGCCTGTCGCAGGCCCTCCACAAGGAGCTCTCGGGCGACGGTGTCCAGGTGACCGCGCTCTGCCCGGGCTTCGTGGCCACGGACATGACCGACTGGATCGAGGGTCAGGTGCCGAAGGACGAGATGATTCAGGCGGAGGACATCGCCGAGGCGATCCGCTTCGTCCTACGAACGTCGGCCCACTGCATCGTGCCTGAGATCCAGTTCGTCCGCCCGGGCGACAGCGAGCTCTGAGAGCGCCTCCTCGTACTCGTCGAGGCGCCGGAAGGGGCGCATCCAGGACCAGCCGGACTGGTGCTTCAGCTCCCGCGCGCGGTGACGCTCGCCGGTCGGGCGCCGCTCGCGCCGCGGGCGCTCGACAGCGCTGAGCGCGGGCGTCTCGTCGAGCACGATGCTGGCCTCGAGCATCGTGCGGAGCGTGGTGACCTCGCGGTCGGTGGCGGGTCGTGCGCGCCCGCGGGCGCGGGTGTATCGGTCCCAGGCCCGGGCGAAGCTCGCCAGGCTCGTCCGCCCGCCGTTTCGGTGAGCGGCCAGCATCGGGCACACCCCGCCCTGGCGATCCGTGTACGCCCCCACGATGATGCGGCTGGCGTCGATGCCGGCGAGCATGGCCTTGCGCGTCTGGAGCGGCAGGCAGTCAACCGCCAGGCGGAGCTCGCGGGCTGGGCGTCGGCGTCTCATCGCAGGTCCACATAGGATGCGCCACCGGCTGGACTCGCGCAAGCAGAGAAAGGAGACGTTCATGCGGCTGGGGGTGAACCTCGGCTACTGGGGCCTCGGCCTGACCGCGGCCGACCAGCTCGCGTTGGCGCTCGAGGCGGAGGCCGCCGGTTACGACTCGCTCTGGACCGCGGAGGCCTACGGCTCGGACGCGGCCACGCCGTTGGCGTGGTTCGCCGCGCAGACCGAGCGCATCAAGCTCGGCGCCGCCATCCTCCAGATGCCGGGCCGCTCGCCCGCCATGACCGCCATGACCGCGGTGACGCTCGACCACCTCTCGAACGGGCGCTTCCTGCTCGGGATCGGCACGTCGGGCCCGCAGGTCGCCGAGGGCTGGCACGGCCAGCGTTTCGGCAAGCAGCTCGTGCGCACGCGCGAGTACGTCGAGATCGTGCGCAAGGCGCTCGCGCGGGAGCGCCTCGTCTACGAGGGCGAGACGTACACGCTGCCGCTGCCGGACGGGCCCGGCAAGGCGCTCAAGCTGATGCTCGCCCCGGTGCAGGAGCAGATGCCGATCTACATCGCCGCGATCGGCCCGAAGAACACTCAGCTCGTGGGCGAGATCGCGGACGGCTGGCTGCCGGTCTTCTTCTCGCCGGAGCACGTGGACGCGTCGCGCGCGCTGCTCGAGGAGGGCGCCGCGCGATCCGGCCGCACGCTCGACGGCTTCGACATCGCCCCGACCGTGCAGGTCGCGATCGACGACGACATCGACCGGGCCCGCGACTCCATGCGGCAATTCATCGCGCTCTACGTGGGCGGAATGGGCTCGCGGGAGAAGAACTTCTACAACCTGCTCGTGCAGCGCTACGGGTTCGAGGACGCGGCGCGCGAGATCCAAAACCTCTACCTCGGCGGCAAGAAGGAGGAGGCCGCCGCCGCGATCCCGCCTGAGCTGATCGACATGGTGTCGCTCGTCGGACCGCGCGACCGGGTGAAGGAGCGCCTCGAGGTCTACCGCTCCGCCGGCGTCGGGACCCTGA
>JBKGUS010000428.1:0-3001 GCA_046462295.1 Thermoleophilaceae bacterium
GGTAGAGCGCGCCCGGCCAGCGCCAGGGCGCGCTCTACCTCTACTGGGCCGGAGGGCGCGCCGCGCCGAGCCCGCCGGAGTCGGCCCTATACGTCGACGCGCTCGCCACCGGGCCGGGCTTCCGCCGGCGCGGGGTTGCCCGCGCGCTGCTTGCCGCGGCCGAGCGGGACGCGCGGAGCCAGCGCCTGCCCGCGGTGGCGCTCGACACGACGATCGCCAACGAGCCCGCGCGCACGCTATACGCGAGCGAGGGCTTCGACGAGGTCGCCTACCGGCCGCCGGGGCGCGGGCTGCCGGGGTTCGTGGCACTCGTCAAGCCGCTGACCTGAGCCGACTCGATCACACCGCGCAGCGTCTCCGCCACCTGCTCGATCTCGCCGTCGGTCAGCTGCGGGAAGAACGGCAGCGCCAGCGAGCGTGCCGCCACGTCCTCGCAGACGGGGAACTCGCCCTCGCGGTGGCCGAAGTGCTCGCGGTAGAAGCTCATCAGGTGGATGGCGGGCAGGTAGGGCTTGGAGTCGACGCCGCGCTCGCGCATCGCGACCACGGCTGCGTCGCGGTCCACGCCGGGCGCCAGCTGCACCACGTAGACGAACCAGGAGCGCCGGTCGCCGTCGGCGTCGGGGCAGGGCAGCTCGAGTCCCTCGACGCCCCGGAGCGCCTCCGCGTAGAGGGCGGCCACCCGCTCGCGCCCCGCCAGCAGCTCGTCGATCCGCTCGAGCTGCGCGAGCCCGAGGGCGCAGGACAGCTCGTCGAGGCGGTAGTTGAACCCGAGCCGGTCGTGGTCGAGCCAGCCCATGTCAGGCGCGCGGCCCTGGTTGCGCTCCGAGTCCATGCGCTCCTTCACGCCCGCATCGGGGCACACCACCGCCCCGCCCTCGCCGGTGGTGATCTGCTTGTTGGCGTAGAAGGCGAACACGCTGGCGTGGCCGCGCGCGCCCACCGGCGTCCCGTCCGCGTGCAGGGCACCGAGCGCCTCGCAGGCGTCCTCGACAATCCACAGCCCCCGCTCGGCGGCCAGGCGCTCAAGCGCCGGCAGGTCGGCCGGGTAGCCGAAGATGTGCACCGGCAGGAGGCCGGTCGTACGCTCGCCCACCGCCGCGGCCGCCGCGGCGGGGTCGATGTTCAGAGTGCGCGGGTCGATGTCGCAGAACACCGGGTGGGCCTTCTCGAACAGCACGCAGTTGGCGGAGGCGACGAACGAGAACGGCGAGGTCACGACCTCGTCGCCGGACTCGATTCCCGCCGCCCGCACGGCGAGGTGGAGGCCGGCGGTGCCGCTCGAGACGGCCGAGACGGGGAGCCCGCCGAGCCGGACGGAGAGGGCCTCCTCGAAGGCGGGCAGCCGCGGCCCGAGCGAGAGCCGGCCGGAGCGGAGCGTCTCGAGAACGCCGGCCTCCTCGGCGGGGCCGATGCTCGGCCTCGCGAGCGGGATCACGGCTGTGTGGTCGCTGCGGGGCCCGCCGACCCACGGGCGGCCCGCGCCCGGTCGTGCTGCCTGCGGGCGGGCAGCATGCCCGCCTCGAGCGAGTCCACGAGCGCCTCCCAGCTCGCCTCGATGATGTTCTCGGAGACGCCGATCGTGCCCCAGGTGTCGGCGCCGTCGCTGGCGTCGAGCAGCACGCGCGTGACCGCCCCCGTTCCCTTGCGCTCGTCGAGGATCCGCACCTTGAAGTTCACGAGCTCGATGTCGCGTAGGTGCGGGTAGCGCTCGCCGATGGCGTCGCGGAGCGCCTTGTCGAGCGCGTTGACGGGGCCGTTCCCCTCGGCGGTGCGCATGTAGCGCTCGCCGTCGACCCAGATCTTGATCGTGGCCTCGGTCTCCACCCGGCCGTCGGCGCGCTTCTCCACGATCGCGCGCCACGACTCGAGCCGGAAGAGCGGCTCGTACTCGCCCGTCTCCTTGCGGATCAGCAGGTCGAACGAGCCGTCGGCGGCCTCGAACTGGTAGCCCTCGTGCTCGAGCTCCTTCACCCGGTCCACGACACGGGCGGCGGTCTCCGGGTCCACGTCGGCGCGCGCCTGCACGGTCCCCTTGCCCGACAGCTCGGAGACCAGCACGCGGCGGTCGGCCCCCACGTCGGCCGGGTCCACGTGCTCGAACGTGCGCGCGTCGCGGTTGACGCCGGCCACGTGCATCCCGCCCTTGTGGGCGAAGGCGTTGGCGCCCACGTAGGGCTGGTTCGCGTTCGGCGTGATGTTGCAGAGTTCGTCGATCAGGTGCGCCACCTCGGTGAGCCGCCGCAGCCGCTCGCGGCCGATGCACTCGCGGCCCATCTTCAGCTCGAGCGTCGGAACGATCGTGACGAGGTTGGCGTTGCCGCAGCGCTCGCCGTAGCCGTTCATCGTGCCCTGCACGAGTGAGGCGCCCACCTCCACCGCCACCAGCGAGTTCGCCACGCCGCAGCCGGCGTCGTCGTGCGTGTGGATCCCGACATCACCGACTTCGGCGGCCACCTGCGCAGTCGCCTCGGCGACCTGGGCGGGCAGGGACGAGCCGTTCGTGTCGCACAAGGTGACGTTCTCCGCACCCGCCTCGGCGGCCGCGCGCACGCAGCGCAGCGCGTACTCGGCGTCCGCGCGGTAGCCGTCGAAGAAGTGCTCCGCGTCGTAGATCACGCGCTTGCCCTCCCCCACCAGGAAGCCGACCGACTCAGCGATCATCCGCAGGTTCTCCTCGGGATCCACCTGCGTGACCTTCTCCAGGTGGAGCGACCACGTCTTGCCCACCAGCGTGCAGACCGGCGCGAAGGAGTCGGCGAGCAACCGCAGCGCCGGGTCGTCCTCGGCGCGCGCCTCGCGCCGCCGGGTCATCCCGAACGCCGCGACCTCCGATGTCTCGAAGGTCTCGCGCGAGAGGAGGTCGAAGAGCGCCTCCTCCTTGGGGTTCGACGCCGGGAAGCCGGCCTCGATCAGCTGTACGCCGAGCGAGTCGAGCGCGTGCGCGACGCGGACCTTTTCGTCGACCGAGAGCGACATCCCCTCCCCCTGCATGCCGTCG